>NZ_DCBW01000061.1:27760-28093 GCF_002313585.1 Microbacterium sp. UBA1097
TGAGCCAGCCCGCCGTTTCGACGATCTCGCCGTCGCGCACGCGGGCAAGGCCGACGGCACACGCTGAGGCATTGCTGGAATTCGCCGTTTCGAAGTCGATTGCGGTGAAGTCCAGTGACACGGCTTCAGCATCGCCTGCCCATCCGACATCGCCCCCGAGGCGCGCCGGAGCGAGGGCGCGCCGCCCCCGTAGACTGGACCCCCGTGGCTCTTACCATCGGAATCGTCGGACTCCCGAATGTCGGCAAGTCGACCCTCTTCAACGCCCTGACGAAGAATCAGGTGCTCGCGGCGAACTACCCGTTCGCGACGATCGAGCCGAACGTCGGCGTC
>NZ_DCBW01000037.1:0-9488 GCF_002313585.1 Microbacterium sp. UBA1097
GGCGCTCAGAGAAGCGAATATTCAGCCACGCGAGGACCTCGTCGGCGACCTGGTCGGTGATCTTCGAGATCGTCTCATGCGACAGGTCGGTGCCGATCGTGTTCGCGAGGTGATGCTGAATATCGCGGACCGTCATCCCTCCGGCATAGAGCGAGATGATCATCCCGTCCAGCCCATCCAGCCGCCGCTGACCCTTCGGGACCAGCATCGGGCTGAACGAGCCGTTCCGGTCCCTCGGGACCGACAAATCGATCTCACCGATCTCGGTCGATACCGTTTTCGGCGTCGTGCCGTTGCGAGAATTCGGATACAGCGACGCCTCCGCGTCACCACGCTCATATCCGACGTGCTCGGTCAGCTCCGCCTCCAGACCGCGCTCCAGCGCAGCCTTGAGCATCCCGCCGAGCAGTCCCTGATCGCCGGTGAGCGGGGTACCGGCATCGATCTTCGCGAAGATCTCATCCATCGCTCCCGACGACTTCAACTGCTCAGCAAGCTCTTTCTGGCGGCGACGACGCTCCTCGCGCTCCGGACTGATAGCCATGCTCTCCATGATGTTCTCCTTCGAGGCGAACCTCACTTACACAGAACATCTGACACCCCCTCGGCACCTGGTGCCTACTCATCGCGCTTTCTGGCACGGGCCGGGTCCTGGCCTGGCAGTGGTGCGCCCGCGAGACCACCGCCGCCTGGAAAGCATTACTCGAACAGATCCCCGCACCGGCTGTGCTCGTCTCCGACGGCGGTTCTGGCTTGCCGTCCGCGTTACGTCAGTGCTGGCCCGAAACAGTGCATCAGCGGTGTCTGTTCCACCTGCAGCTAAACACCACCCGGCACCTGACCCGCAACCCCCGCACCACCGCCGGCCGTGCCCTGCACCGCCTCGTGATGGACCTGAGCGGCGTCCGCGACGAACAGACCGCGATCGACTGGCAACTGCAACTCGAGCAATGGTGGCAGGCATTCGGGCACCTCACCAGCGAACGCACCCTGCTCCGCAACGGCCGGTTCGGATACACCCACGACCGGCTCCGCAAAGCCTGGCTCCTGGTCCGGCTCGTGGTCCGCAAGGACCTGATCTTCACCCACATCACCTACGGCAACCCGCGCACCACCAGCGCGCTCGAAGGCCTCAACGCGCAGATCCGAGACCTGCTCCGCCGCCACCGCGGCATGACCGAAGAACACCGCCGCCGCGCGGTCGAGTGGTTCCTCACCCTGCACGAACTCCCGCTCGAGCAGGCCCTCGACCTCGCCCGGCCCATCGATCAACCACCAGTCGCCCCCGAACCCGACGACCAGATCAGCCGCACCCTCTACGACACCGGCCTCGACCCAGCCGAAGGCCTCTGGCTCAGAACAGGATGGGCAGGACGCGGATGACACACCCGACCCATCCACTCTTTTTGGCCGATAACCCCGAGAAGGTGCTTCGGTCCCCCGTATAAACGAAGAAGGGCGCCCACGCGGGGCGCCCTTCTTCGTTTGGTGGAAAGGACGCGAAGACGGTCAAACACGATGGCTCCACTCAGCGCCTTGCCCGGGCCGCATCTGGTGTCAGGAACGGAAAGATCCAGCGATCCAGCGATTCAGGGCCTGTCGACACACGGGGACAGATTTGTACATCGATCACGCGGCGGAAGATTACGGACACGGACCGAGCCGAAGCCATTCGGTTATTTCACGCCGGGACGTATGTCAAGGACATCGCTAGCAGCCTGCGGGTCACGAAAGCGTCGGTCCGGAAGATCCTGTATGAGGCAGGCGTCGCGGCTCCGCCTCGGAGGATGACGGAAGCGGAAATCAAAGATGCTGCACGTCGTTACGAGAATGGTGAGTCTCTCGTTCGTCTCGGAGAGCGTTTCGGGTGTAGCCCGGGAACAGTTCGGTCCAAGATTGTGCGCGCTGGAGTGGAGATGCGTCCATCGTCCGTACCGCGGTCGCTTTGATATTCATAGTCAGCAACTGCGAACCTCGCGGGTCATGTCGAGCGGTGGAGGCTTACGCCACCAGACCGTTCGCCCAGTGGGCACGGTGCGACTTCGCGATCGCACGGAGGTTTCCTCGCATGACTTTGAGTTCTGTTGTGGAAGGAACATCGTCGTCATGATTGCCAGGGTTCAACACGGTTGAAAACGTGTTCCACTTTCCCTTCTCATCGTTGCTCAGCGCGAAGCCGCGAACAAGCGGCACGAGTTGCCCGAGGACGCTTGCTTCCGTCTCGACGTCCGCTACAGAACAGGGTGTGCCTGATTCGGTGCGTGCGGTGGCGATAATCTGCTTCGCAAGCCGTTCCGCGGCCGAGCGATAGCTGCCACACGCTGCTCTTCTGCCCCGAGCGGTCGGAGCGTTGAGATTGTCTTCCGCGTCGAGCATGAGCTGGCTGAACACGTCCGAAGTCTGTGTGGGCACGGTGCCTGCTTTAGGGCTTGCGAGATTGAGCTCATAGGACATAAGTCCACGATGGTCGTGGTAACTCTTGCTCCAGTTCGCGAGCTTCCCGTCGTAAGTCGTGAGTATGACTTGGACTCCGGCGTCAAGGAGCTTCGTGAGGGTGTTCTGGACGAATGTGAGTCGGTGATCGGGGTCGCTGCCTGGGATGGGATCGTCGAGGACGATAATGGGTGAGCCCAATAGCTCGGCTCGTGCCAGGAAGATTGAAAGCCCCAGTGCGTTCAGTTGGGAATCGCTGTACACCCCGAGCGCGTCTCGTTCGACTGGGGTTGTGCCTGCTTCGGTGTGCAGGGCGGCGATGAGGTTGACGAAACGGTTGCCACTGGCTTTGGATTTCACTCCATGGAAGTCGACGAGTTCTTCTGGCCGGATCGTCAGCCACCAGGCCTTGATGGTCTCGCTCATCTCGGTGAAGCGAGCGTCCAGTAACGCTACAGAAGCTTTCTGCAGTTCTTTCTCTGCCGATCTCACCCGTGTTAGTGCTCTATCTCGTTGCGCCGCGCGGGTGAGGTCTTCACCCAGCCCGGTGACCGCGTCGAAGAGCCGCAGTAGTTGGCGCTGGTCGGTGATCTCTGCTCGTTGCGTGATCACGGGAGCGACCGCTTGCTCGAGAGCACTGATTGTGACGGCGTACGCCTGATGCTTCTGTCGGAGCGAGTGGAGCTTGCTGTCGAGGTCAGCGAAGTCAGGAGCTACTTTTGGTAGCGGTTGCCGTCGCTGGACGGCGGATCTGAGCGCAATCAGCGCTTCGCTGGCAGCCTGTGTATCTGGCGTGAGTGAGCGTATGTCAGCTGCGATGCTTCTGGCGCTCGCGTAGCTGTCACGAACAAGATCCGCGTCGAGTCCCCACGAGTCAAGTTTGGTTGCTAGAGGCGAGATCTCAGACTCGGGTGCGTCCGCAGCTTGCGGTACCCCGGTCGTGATGTAGCGGGTGACAACCGTAAGAGCATCCTGGGCACGGTCGATGGCGGCGAGCGTCTCGGCTGCGATCTGATCGAGATTCTTGGCGCTAGCCAGTTCTGCTCGCAACACTTCGATGCGGGCGGGCGTTAGAGCTTCTGGGGTGGCGCACACAGGACAGTCCACTGGCGCGGTGACGGCGGCGAACTCATCGACCTGGAGCACAGCTGCCAGGATGGGCTGGAGCCGCGCGACCTCCACGTCGACTGCCGAGAGGACCTCGGCGTACTGTCGTGTATCGGGTGCGACAAGGTCGAGGGTCGATATCGGCTGCGCGCGCAACCCAGCGATAGGAAAAACGGCTTCGCTCTTCGCGCTCACCCGCGATTCAAGGGCTACCTTGGCGTCAGCGAGTGACACGTACGAATCGCCGGTGACGATCTCGGCTGCATCTCGCAAAGCATCGCTGATGATGGCGTCGAGATCGCTGGGTGATTCCGCTGTCCGTGCGATAGAGCTGAGCCGATTCTGAAGGTCGACAAGTTCTTCGGGAAGGGTCGCGACCTGCTGCAGCCAGTAGCCGTCCGGCTCTTGCTCCAAGCGTTTCCGGCCCTCGGCGACTCGCTCCCTGAGAAGGTCGAGATCGCTAAGCGAGAGAAGAGACTTGAAGTAGGCGACTCTTTGCTTCGGCTCAGTGGAAAGGGCGTGGCGAAGTATGTGTTGCAGGAGGACCGGCGCGCTCACGGGTGGGTCTGCCAGCGAGAGCCCGATGCTGGACAGGCCCTCCGCTTCGTCGCCATCGATCAGAAGGTCGCTATCGCACTCTGCGCCGCGGCCAAAATCGCCGGTGAGGTTTCTGCGTGCAGTGTGGAGGGAGCCATCTGCGACCCTGACGACGGCCTCAACGTAGACCTGCTCACCTCCGGTGAGGTGAGCGTTGCGGAGGCTGTCGTTGTACTCTGCTTTGGCGCCGCCGAGGAGATCTCTGCGACTGCTGCGGCCGGATATCAGGAACTCGATCGCTTCCGCGAGGCTGGTCTTGCCCTGGCTGTTCGCGCCGTGCACGACAGTTACGGGCGCATCGAGTTCGAAGCGCGCGATGTCTGTACCGAATGCTCGAAATCCTCGCACCTCCAGCGATACGATCCTGGCCTGCGTCATGACGTGCGCCAGGTTTCGATGAGCCTGCTGATGGCCGTGTCGAGCTCGTCGACCGATGATGCTGCGCTGGCTGCCGCAACGATGGCACGGGCATCGTTCTTTGGCTCGGTGGCGCCTTGGAGTATCTCAGCCAGAGGCTCAGCGTTGGGCAACAGGTCGGACATGCTGCCGATTCTACTGTTGTGTCGGCCTGTAACCATGGGGCGTCTAACCGGGGATGGGAAGTATCCTGTATGGATACGCGAGGAGGCCGAGACATGGGTGTCGCGAAGCCAGTTGTTTTGCCCAGCATGACGTTTCCGACCCGCAAAGCGGCCAAGGATTGGGTTCGGGACGAGATCAAGGATCACTACGACCTCGAAGAGGTCATCACTGATCCTCTTCATGTTGCGGTGCTCCACGATCTCCTGGACCGTGACGATGATGCGGCTGAAAAAATCGGGGCCGGCATCAAAGAGTTCTTCATTAGGCGGACGGCGTTAGGTGGAGGGCATATCCAATATGTGCGTCGCGACGCACGCGGGATCTGGATCCGCCGTATCGATGGCTCGGAGGATGACTGGAGTTACACCAGTGCGATCAACCAAGAAGGACTCCAATCGGATGTCAAAGATGCGTTACGCGCTGTGATCAACGAAGATCGTCTCTCTTTCAGAGAGCAGGCTTTCGCCCACGGCCCAGTCCAATGCGCCCGCACGGGCGTCATGATCGGCTCGTTTCATGACGCCGAGGTCCGCTACGCGAACCCGTCATGGGCGAGCTTGGCCGAGGGGTTCGCAAGAACCCAAGGGGGCTGGGACCAGATCCCGTTGAGTGCCGGAGAGGGCCAGACGCAAATCTCTGGAAACCTTGCCGATCCAGCCCAACTGCAGGCATGGAAGGACTACTGGCACCAGCATGCCCACCCGATCATCGTGATGAAGACCAGCAGATAGATCTGCCTGATTCGCAAATCAGCTTCGTCCTACGACCGCGGTAGCGACGCGGCTCGTTCTCGGGCCTCTTCAGAGTTGTATGACGACGATTCCGGCCGTGTTCTTCGTGATTTCCTCTGGGAGCTCGAATCCAGCAAGTGCATCCATGACGTAGGCCGGTGGTGTCCGTCTCAGTCCTCGGAGGATGTTGGGATAGTAGGGTGCCCCGAAATGCCCTCGGTCCAATGGGTACTCGGTGAAGATCTGCTGAGCATCGGTAGTGATCCGCTCTTCGGTAGCAAGCGAGAACTGACCTTTCCTGGCTTCGGCGACGCGGTCAAAGAGCATCTTGGCGATCTGGCGAGCGCCGTGCTGTGGCTCGAGGAGGAAGCTTCGCAGTTCTGGATCGACGCGGTCAAGGTGTAGTTCGAGCGAAAGATCGACATGGGTACCCGCGTCGGCGAATGACTCAAGCGGGCGCGAAGCGCGATAGGCCGCTTCTCCGTCTGTCTGATCGAACCCTCCCCCGATCGTGCCGAGCAGTGCCGGGAGAAGAGAGACGGCCTCCATCGCGCATCGCTCACAGTCGTCTTCGACATGTGCGCTGCTGCGGCACGTTACAGGAGCCCGGTACTGCTGGGTGCCCAGATACAGCGCATAGGTCGGGGCGAGATCGAGTTCAGCTGCGGTGGCCGATAGATTCTTGTATTGGCGCCAGTCGCCAGGGTAGGGGAAGTCAATCGCCCATTTTGTGCCGATGCGGAGACGCTTGGCCTGTACCAGCATTCCAAAGGCCTCGCCTGCGTCGTCTAGCCACCACCACACCCAATCAGCACCGGTGATGCCTTCCTGATTCTGATTGAACTTCGCCGACTTCACGAATGGTCGCGCGTGCTGCAGGATGATGTCGGTGATCGTGGTTTCGTTCCATGTCTCGCCCGCGTCTTCGTTGGATCTCATGTGCGATTCGGCCGCTCGCCGTGCGCGCCGGAAGGACTCCAACAGATCGGTCGCGGGTCCATGGCTGTCCATACACTAATGATCCCAGCCGCGAGTGCCAGCGTCCATGCGCCGTCAGCGCTGAAGACCTTCTCGCGATACCGCCGCGGCGCCCGGCGGGGGCACGTTCCCCGCGCCAGCCGAGAGAAGAGCTTCGACGCGTTCCCGATCCAGCCGGTGCTGGGTGTCATCAGATCGCGACCCAAGCAACGTGTCGGCATCCACGCGATAGCGGTCACGGTAGGCCACCACAACTCGGAGCCTCATCTTCCACTTTTCCCAGGCGTCCGTGCCCTTCTGCGGTATTGATCCAAGGCCATTCATCCATGCCGGGCGAGTGTTGATTGCTTCGTCGGCGAGAACTTCGGCGCGGTCCTCGATGTGTTTGTGGAGTTCGTCGAGAGCACGTCGCATATCGGCGGGCATGGGGCCGGTGGCTTCGGGGATGAACCCAGCGATGAACCGGCGACGCTGGCTGATGCGGCGTCCGGGCGTGGTGCGGGTCGCAAGCTGCTGGATACGGTGACGCAACAGGCTCACGGGATCGTCAGCGCTTGCGATAGGGCCGGCTTTGAGTGCGCGGGTGATGAGGCGTTCGGGCTGGTGTCCGGTGGCTTCTGCTCGCCGGAGCGTGGTCACGATCGATCCGAACGTCTCGGAGTCGGTGATCTGCGCTAAAACGTCAGATTCAAGTCCCGTGTTTTCTAGGAGTTCGGTGATGTGCTCGGCTTGGGCCGCTTGCGCGATCGTCTCGTACTGGTCTGCGAGGTGCGCGATAGAAGCCCATGCTTGATGCTCGGCCTCGATCGTCTCGTGAGCGGACTTCTCCGCACCCTCGTGCTGCAGAACCCCATAGAGAATACTGTGGGCCGTTGGTTCACCGTCGGAGAGCTGATGCTCTTCGAGGTGTGCTTCGTCGGTGGCGACGTAAGCGGTGTTAGATGCCCTGCCGCGGGTCATCGCGACATAGAAGTTCTCCCGCGTCATCGAGGAGGAGTGCACGATCGCGTGGGCAGTATCGACGGTGGAGCCTTGCGCCCTGTGCGCGGTGACGGCGTATCCGAGATCGACGTGCTCGGCGACGTACGCGGCGGGGAGGAGCACTCTTGTGGCGTTGCGTGCGTCTGCGCGGGCGACAGTGAGGGAGCCGTCGTCGTGGTGTGCGGTGACGCGCCACCGGTCCCCGTTCTTCACCCACGATCCGCTGACCGTGGAGAGGCGTCGGTCGTTCTTGCGGGTGATGATGATGTCCCCGGTCCCGGCCTGGGTGCCGTCGCGGAGGGTGTTGCCGTGTGGTGTGACGTGGCCTTCGAGGATGCGGTCGTCGCGTGCTCGGGTGTTGAGCTCGGTGACTGTCTCGTTCGTTTCGGCGATCAGAAGGCTGGTCTTGCCGTCCGCGATGTCGGTGTACCAGGACCGGTAGGCCGCTTCCAGGATGTCTTCGTAGTCGCCGCCGACGATGCGGCCTTCATCGTCGTAGGTGTCGATGACGTCGGTCTTGCCGAGCCGGAGTTGCAGGGACGCCCGTTTCTCCCAGTCGGCGTGAAACCGTCGTACGTCCGCGAGTTCTGGGGCGTCGCCGCGGTCTCGGGTGAGGAGCCCGAACGCGCCTCCGGCGTCGACGGCGGTTAGTTGTGCCCAGTCCCCCACGAGCACGACTTTCGCACCAACCTCCGAGGCATGGGTGGTGATGCGTTCGAGGGCGAGGGTGCCGACGAGTGAGGACTCGTCAATGATGACAAGCTGACCGGCGGTCAGGTTCCAGCGGCCGTGGTCGTGTTCGTGGAGCCATTTTGCGGTGTTGTCTGTCTCGATCCCGAGATCTTCCGCAAGTACTTCCGCGGCTGCAGCTGAGGGCGCCAATCCAATCACGCTCTGCGCCCCGTGCGTTTTCTCCCATGCGCGGCGCAACGCGCCGAGCGTGGTCGTTTTCCCGGTTCCGGCGGGTCCGACGAGGAGGTCGATGGTGCGGCCGGAGACGGCGATCTTCTCCACGGCCGTCTGTTGCTCCACCGACAATGTGATCCCACGATCGTCGGGGCGGGCGACGACGCCTCCGACAGTTCGCAGAGGAACGGTGGGGGCGGTGGTGGTGCGTGAGAGCTCGAGGAGGGTGTCTTCGGCGTCGAGAATGCGGGTGGAGGAGTAGATCGTGTGATGCTTGGGGCGGAACATGCTCGACCCGTCTTCGCGGGTGAACTCCGCCGGCGGGTTCAGCAGTTCCGGGGGTGTGAGGGTCAACGATGCCTGTTCTGCGGCATGGACGATCATCCCGATGACGGCTTCTCGGTCGTTGGTGGAAGCGAATCGGAGCCCCATCGTCTGCCGGGATGCCTCCGCGTAGAGATTCCAGCGTCGCCATGCCGAACGCTTCACCCCCACCTGCGCAACCACCGCCTCCCCGATCTGGCCAAGTTGCTCCAACGGAAGGTCGTCCGCACGCAGGACACCAATGTGCGTGCCGGACTGGATCAGGGTCATCGCCCAGGTGGTGCAGTCCTCCCCCAGCACCTGAGTGGCACGGTCACGCCACTCCGTAGTCAGGTCCGCGAGAGAGCGCACTTCCTTCTCGGGCCGGGTGGCGAGGGTCGCTTGCTGCCGTAACCGGATAATTGTCGTATCGGATGGGTGCTTCCCGTGCCGGGCGATGTACTCCTCAATGAGGCGTTGCTTCTCCGTCTCGATCGCCGCCGTCCGGGAGGAAAACTCCCCTATCAGATCATCACTGACGCCGGTGATCTCCCAAGCAGGGTTGCGATCGCGGCCCCGCGCACGCACCTCCCACTCCACACCCAACACGCGGGTGAGGTGATCGGCCAGGACCGCGTTGTAATGCTCGGACAGGGCCACGACAGCAGCATGCAGGGGCCTGCCGTCCACGGTGCGCCACTTCCCGTCCGCGGCCTGCACCCGGTTCGCGATCACCACATGCGTATGCAACTGCGGATCCCCCGCACGCGAATCAAAATGATCGAACGCTGTCGCAATCACCCCACGCACGTCGACCTGCGCGACACCGTTCGCGCCCGTCCGTGTAGCCCTGTGCGTCAGGATGGGGTG
>NZ_DCBW01000026.1:0-7910 GCF_002313585.1 Microbacterium sp. UBA1097
GAGGGCTACTACATACCGTCTAGACGCTGCGGAACGCCGCGACGGCGTTGTGTCCGCCGAATCCGAACGAGTTGCTGATAGCGACATGATCGCCGTCGCCGAGTTCGACGGCTTCGCCCACCCGCAGCGGAATCTCGGGGTCCTGTTCTGTGATGTTGATCGTCGGGGGAGCGAGGCGGTTGTGCAGCGCCAAGACGGTGAAGACTGCCTCCAGAGCACCCGTTCCACCGAGCAGGTGTCCGGTGGAAGCCTTGGTCGCAGAGACGGGGATCTCGTGCACGCGGTCGCCGAAGACCGACAGCAACGCCTTGTACTCGGCGATATCACCCGTAGGTGTTGAGGTGGCGTGTGCGTTGATGTGCGTGACATCGTCGACTGAGGCGTCAGCCTGTTCGAGAGCCTGCCGCACCGCCCGTGAGGCGCCGAGGCCTTCAGGCTCGGGAGCCGTGATGTGGTACGAGTCGGCAGTGACGGACCCGCCGGCTACGACGGCGTATATTCGGGCGCCGCGGGCCCGAGCGTGCTCTTCGGTCTCGAGCACGAGGGCGGCAGCCCCCTCGCCCATGACGAAGCCGTCCCGGTCGATGCTGTAGGGGCGTGAGGCGTGCGCTGGGTCGTCGTTGCGCCGCGAAAGGGCCTGCATCGACGCGAAGGCCGCGAGGGTGATCGGGTGGATCACCGACTCGGTGCCGCCCGCGATAACGACATCGGCGAGGCCGAGGCGGATGTGCTCGACGGCGTTGACGATGGACTCGGTGCTGGATGCACAGGCCGAGGCCACGGTCCGCGCGTAGGCGCGCGCTTCCAGGTGCATCGAAATGGCCGCTGCAGGCGCGTTGGGCATGAGCATGGGAACCGACATCGGCATGACGCGCCGCGGACCCTTTTCACGAAGCGTGTCCCAGCCATCGAGGAGAGTCCACAGGCCGCCGATCCCCGTAGCGAAGTCGACACCGAGGCGTTCGGGTTCGACCTCCGGGGTTCCGGCATCCGCCCACGCTTCGCGGGCAGCCACCAGGGCGTACTGCGAAGACGGGTCAAGACGCTTGGCCTCGGGCCGGGCCAGGACGGTTTCCGCCGGGACGCGCGCGGATGCCGCGAACGTTACGGGAAGCTCGTACTTCGCGACCCAGTCGTGTTCGAGCGAGCGCGCGCCGGATTCGCCGGCCAGCAGTGCCGACCAGGAATCGGGCGCCGTTCCTCCGATGGGGGTGGTGGCGCCGATGCCGGTGACGACGATACGTGAACTGCTCATGTAGTCCTCAGGGATGGTCCGGTGGGGGCTGCGCCCCCACCGGAGATCGGGTCACGCCTGGTTCGACGTGATGTAGGTGACGGCGTCGCCGACGGTCTTGAGGTTCTTGACCTCGTCGTCGGGAATGGTCACGCCGAACTTCTCCTCGGCGTTGACGACGATGGTCATCATCGAGATCGAGTCGATGTCGAGGTCGTCGGTGAACGACTTCTCCATGGCGACCTCGTCGGCCGAGATGCCGGTCTCGTCGGTGATGAGTTCGGCGAGTCCTGCGAGGACGTCGTCGTTTGTGAGTGCCATGGGTGTCTCCCTCTGGGTTGATATGGATGGGTTGTGGTCGGTGTGGGCCTCAGGTGAGGCCGTCCTGCCAGTCTAGAGTTCGAGGCTCCGCCGTCACGGGAGCACGACGACCTGCGCGCCGTAGACCAGCCCCGCTCCGAAGCCGATCTGCAGGGCGAGGCCGCCGCTCAGTTCGGGGTGCTCCGCCAGAAGCCGGTGCGTGGCGAGCGGGATGGAGGCGGCGGAGGTGTTTCCGGTCGTCTCGATGTCGCGTCCGATCACCACGGACTCGGGAAGGCGGAGCTGCTTCGCGAACTCGTCGATGATTCGCATGTTTGCCTGGTGCGGAACGAAGGCTGCGAGGTCGGATGCCTCGACGCCGGCAGCCGCGAGGGCTTCACGGGCAACCTTGACCATCTCCCATACCGCCCAGCGGAAGACCGTCGGGCCCTCCTGGCGGAGCGTGGGCCAGGGCGCAGTTCCATCCCGGAACTCTGTCAGTGTGTGGTTCATCCCGACAGCGTCGGCCTTTGAGCCATCCGAGCCCCACACCGTCGGGCCGATACCTGGTGTTTCGGAGGGGCCGACAACGGCAGCACCTGCACCGTCGCCGAGGAGGAAAGAGATCGAGCGGTCGGTCGGGTCGACGATGTCACTGAGCTTCTCGGCGCCGATTACCACGGCGTAGTGCGCGCCGCCCCCGCGGATCAGCGCGTCTGCCTGGCCCACGCCGTACGCGAACCCCGCACACGCGGCGTTCAGGTCGTAGGCTGCGGCATCCTTCGCTCCGATGCGCTCCGCAACGATCGCCGACACCGAGGGGGTCTGCCGGGGGTTGGAGATCGTTGCCACGATCACGGCGTCGATCTTGTCCGGAGCGACGCCCGACTTCGAGACGGCTTCGGTGGCAGCATCCGCGGCAAGGTCGATCGCGGTGGTCGTCTCGACCGCGCGCACTCGGGTCACGATTCCCGTCCGTTGGCGGATCCACTCGTCGCTTGAGTCGATCGGACCGACGAGCTCACCGTTCGGAACGACGCGCTCGCCCCGGGCAGCGCCATAGGCGTAGATCCGGGTGTGCGCAGCGCCCTGGGGCTGACGAAGGGACACGGTCATTCGGCTTCTCCTTGAGCGGATGCGGTGGCCACAAGCTCGGCTGCAGACGTGAGGTCTTCGGGAGTCTTGACCGCGACTGAGGGTACTCCGCGCAGAGCACGCTTCGCGAGGCCGACAAGCGTGCCGCCGGGAGCGAACTCGATCAGTCCCTTCACGCTCGCGGCTGCGAACGACTGCATACACGCGTCCCACCGAACCGGGGATGCAACCTGATCGACGACGAGCGAGAGTGCCTCCGCGCCGCTGTTCACGAGCGAACCGTCTCGATTCGTCCACAACTGCAGGCCCGGGTCTGACGGGGTGACGGCTGCTACGGCTGACCGCAGTGTCTCGACCGCTGGCGCCATGTAGTGCGTATGGAAGGCACCCGCAACCGAGAGCGGAATCACACGGGTCCCCGTCGGGGGCTCGGCGCTTAGCGCGGCGAGCGCCTCAGCCGCACCTGCGGCCACGATCTGGCCACCGCCGTTGAAGTTCGCCGGGGTGAGATCGAGCGACGCGAGACGCTCCTCAACCACTGCCTGGTCGCCGCCGATCACGGCGCTCATTCCGGTGTCAGCGAGCGATGCTGCATCCGCCATCGCCCGGCCGCGGATCCCGACGAGCCGCAGGGCAGTCTCCGCATCAATGACCCCCGCAGCTGCCAGCGCGGCGAACTCGCCCACCGAGTGCCCGGCGACCCCGTCGACCGGCGCAGAGGCGCTCTGCGTAAAGAGCTCCCACGACAGAACGGAGGCGGCGACGATGAGCGGCTGCGCGATTCGCGTGTCACGAATAGTCTCAGCGTCCGCCTCGGTTCCCGCCTCGATGAGGTCGACCTCTGCCCACTGCGAGAACTGATCGAGACGTGCGCGGACCCCATCGCGTTCGAGCCAGGGCCGGAGGAATCCTGGTGTTTGGGAGCCTTGACCAGGGAAGAGGGCGATGATCACCATCCCATCCTGCCAGCGTGTCGAGCGGTCATTCTGGAGATTCTGATCGAGAAAACGCGCATTCGTTTGTCGCGCGTCTACACGCTCAGGCTGACACGCGGCGGTGCAGCGCGGCAGGTCGGCGACGCACCGACTCTGTGCCGATCGATCCCAGGATGAGTGCAGTCTGGAGGATGAGCGCCTCGCGGGGACCCGTGGCATCCCAGCCGATGACCTCCGAGACCCGCTTGAGGCGATACCGAACCGTGTTGGGGTGTACGAACAGTTCACGCGCGGTGGCCTCGAGCGACCGGCCGTTGTCGAGGTAGCTCCACAGGGTCGTGACCAGATCCGTCGAATGCGCATGAAGCGGACGGTAGATGCGCTCGATCAAGGTCTGCTTGGCCAACGGATCGCCGGCGAGGGCGCGCTCGGGCAGCAGATCGTCGGCTTCGACCGGCCGTGGCGCATGCCGCCACGCTCGGGCAACGGCAAAACCGGCCAGGGCCGCCCGCGCGCTCATGCTTGCATCGACCAATGCCGGCACCGCGGGGCCGAGCACGAGGTAGCCCGGCCCAAAGCCGGGCTCGAGGCGACGAGCGATCTCGGGGAAGGGCAAGTCCTGCTCCGCGTCTTCCGCCCGTGGTGACGGCTCCGACCGCCCGATCACCAGAACCAGTCGCGACCCCTGCACGCCGATCAGAACATCCACGCCGAGCTTGCGCGCGGTTCGGCGCAGCTGGTCGACGTCGAACTGCGGCGGCGTCGTGCCCACCAGAACAGCGACTTCGCCGTGACCATGCCATCCGAGTGCGGCAATCCGACTCGGGAGCTCCTCGTCGGTCTCGCCCGTGAGGATCGAATCCACGACGAGGGCCTCAAGACGTGCATCCCACAGTCCCCGCGCTTCGGCGGCTCGCGCATACACGTCGGCCGCGGCGAACGCGACCTCCCGGGAGTAGAGGAGGATCGCCTCACGCAGACTTTCGCTCTTGCTCGCGATCCGCTCCTCCGTGACCGTCACTGAGACGCGGATGAGCTGAAGCGTCTGCTGCAGGCTCACGCTGCGCAACAGCTCGCGGGGCGCGGCGGCGAAGATGTCGGCGGCGATCCAGGGCGTCGACTGCGGATCGTCGTACCACTGGATGAAGGATGTGATTCCCGCCTGAGCGACCAGGCCTACCGCGGACCGACGCGCAGGCGGCATCTCCGAGTACCAGGGCAGACTCTGCTCGAGTCGCTGAATCGTCGCGGTCGCGAGATCCCCCGAGATGCGGCGTAGCCACGCCAGAGTCTCGGCCTTGTCGGTGGGATGCGCTGTCATGGCCGGGTCGTCAGCTCTCCCCGCCCGCGTTTCCGCTTGTGCCCGCCTTGACGTTGTGCAGGTCATACTTGCGGATCGCCTGGCCGGCAAGGGCCCGATCGACGACGCCCTCCTCGGCCAACGCCTGCAGCGTGCGCACCACGATCGAGGGGCCGTCGATCTTGAAGTAGCGTCGCGCAGCCGGACGCGTGTCCGAGAAGCCGAAGCCGTCGGCGCCGAGCGTCGCGAAACGCCCCGGAACCCACGGACGGATCTGATCCTGAACGGCGTGCATGAAGTCACTGACGGCGACCACGGGGCCCTCGGCGTCCTGCAGCTTCTCGCTGATGTACGCGCGGCGGGGCTCGTTTTCGGGGTGCAAGAAGTTGTGCTCGTCGGCGGCGAGGCCGTCGCGGCGCAGTTCGGTCCACGACGTCACCGACCACACGTCGGCCTGAACGCCCCAATCGTCGCGCAGCAACTGCTGGGCTTCGAGCGCCCACGGCACACCGACCCCCGATGCCAGAAGCTGGGCACGCGGGCCCTCACCCTCGGCGGTGGAGATGCGATGGATGCCGCGCACGATGCCCTCGACATCCACACCCTCGGGCTCCGCAGGCTGAACAAGCGGCTCGTTGTAGACCGTGAGGTAGTACATGACGTCGGGGTCGGGGTGGTGTCCGCCGTACATCCGCTCCAGGCCCGACTGCACGATGTGCGCGATCTCGTACCCGTATGCCGGGTCGTACGAGACCGTGGCCGGGTTCGTCGACGCCAGAAGGTGCGAGTGGCCATCGGCGTGCTGGAGACCTTCACCTGTCAGGGTTGTCCGTCCCGCGGTCGCGCCGATCACGAAGCCGCGCGTCATCTGGTCGCCGGCGGCCCACTGCGCGTCGCCCGTCCGCTGGAACCCGAACATCGAGTAGAAGACGTACACCGGAATGAGCGGCTCGCCGTGCGTTGCGTAGGACGTGCCCGTGGCGGTGAACGCGGCCAGCGCGCCGGCCTCGTTGATGCCGACGTGCATGATCTGACCCTGCGGGCTCTCCTTGTAGGCGAGAAGCAGATCGCGGTCGACCGAGGTGTAGTTCTGGCCGTGCGGGTTATAGATCTTCTGCGTCGGGAAGAACGCGTCGATCCCGAAGGTGCG
Source organism: Microbacterium sp. UBA1097 (assembly GCF_002313585.1). Taxonomy (NCBI): domain Bacteria; kingdom Bacillati; phylum Actinomycetota; class Actinomycetes; order Micrococcales; family Microbacteriaceae; genus Microbacterium; species Microbacterium sp. UBA1097. Next base: position 6,015 of record NZ_DCBW01000026.1, read on the forward strand.
TGCCTCGTCGGGAATGATCGGCACGATGCGGTTGCCGAATCCCTTCGCGCGCAGCAGGTCCTTGAGCAGGCGCACGAACGCCATCGTGGTGGCGACTTCTTGCGTACCCGACCCCTTCTTTGGCATGGCATACACGTCGTCGCCCGGCAGCGTGATCGCGGTGTGCGAGGTTCGGCGCTGGGGGAGGAACCCGCCGAGGGACCGACGGCGCTCCATCATGTACTGGATGGTCTCGTCCTGCGGTCCGGGGTTGTAGTACGGCGGCAGGTACGGGTTCTCCTCGAGCTGGGCATCCGAGATGGGGATACGCATCGAGTCGCGGAAGTGCTTGAGATCCTCGAGCGTCATCTTCTTCATCTGGTGGGTCGCGTTACGACCCTCGAAGTGGTGACCGAGGCCGTAGCCCTTGATCGTCTTGGCGATGATGACGGTGGGCTGGCCCTTGTGCTCGACTGCCGCCTTGTAGGCCGCGTAGACCTTGCGGTAGTCAAGGCCACCGCGGCGCAGCTTGCCCCAGATCTCGTCGTCGGTCCAATCCTTAACGAGCGCCGCCGTGCGCTCATCGCGGCCGAAGAAGTGCTCACGGATGAATGCGCCGTCTTCAGCACGGTAGGTCTGGAAGTCGCCGTCCGGCGTGGTGTTCATCAGGTGCACGAGCGCGCCGTCGGTGTCCTTGGCGAGCAGTTCGTCCCAGCCGGTTCCCCAGACGACCTTGATGACGTTCCAGCCCGCGCCCCGGAAGAAGCTCTCGAGCTCCTGGATGATCTTCCCGTTGCCACGCACGGGACCGTCGAGACGTTGCAGGTTCGCGTTGATCACGAACGTGAGGTTGTCGAGGCCTTCGTTAGCGGCTACCTGAAGCTGACCGCGGCTTTCGACCTCGTCCATTTCCCCGTCGCCGAGGAACGCCCAGACGTGGCTGTCGCCGACATCCTTGATGCCACGGTTCGTCAGGTACTTGTTGGTCATCGCCTGGTAGATCGCGTTGATCGGCCCGAGACCCATCGACACGGTCGGGAACTGCCAGTAGTCCGGCATGAGACGCGGGTGCGGGTACGACGGCAGACCGTTGGGTGCCGCCGACTTCTCCTGCCGGAAGCCGTCGAGCTGTGCTTCGGTCAGGCGTCCCTCCAGGAAGGAGCGAGCGTAGGTTCCGGGGGAGGCATGCCCCTGGATGAAGATCTGATCGCCGCCGGACGGGTGATCCGGGCCGCGGAAGAAGTGGTTGAAGCCGACCTCGTAGAGGGACGCGGACGAGGCGTAGGTCGAGATGTGACCGCCGACGCTGATGCCCGGACGCTGCGCGCGGTGGACCGTGATGGCAGCATTCCAGCGAATCCAGCGACGGTAGCGGCGCTCCAGCTCCTCGTCACCGGGGAACTCAGGCTCCGCATCCGGCGAGATCGTGTTGATGTAGTCGGTGGTTGGCACCTGCGGCACGTTGAGCTGGAGCTCGTGCGATGTCTGCAACAGGCTCAGCATGATTTCCCTGCCTCGCCCCTGGCCCTTGGCCGAGACGAGCTGGTGGAGGGACTCCTGCCATTCCGCGGTCTCGTCCGGGTCGCTGTCGAGCGGTCCCTGCGAGTACGGATCCTGATCGTTGACGGTCACGTGAAACCTTTCTTCGACGGGCAGGGTGTGCCACGAACGGGCGGCCGTGCGCTGCAGGGTGAGCATCGCAGGGTCTGGTCGTGCGCGTGTCTGTACGGCAGACCACGACCCAGCCTAGCGAGTCCCGCATCCGGTGGGAGCGGGCGAGGCGGCCGGGCTCGGTCAGCCGAAACCATGGATGCCGCTTTGGCCCCGTAGACTCGCCTCGAGGGCCTTTAGCTCAGCTGGTAGAGCGCCACGTTTACACCGTGGATGTCGGGAGTTCGATCCTCTCACCGCCCACCA
>NZ_DCBW01000026.1:8175-8473 GCF_002313585.1 Microbacterium sp. UBA1097
GCCACGTTTACACCGTGGATGTCGTCGGTTCGATCCCGGCAGGGCCCACATGAATGCGAGTCCCGACGACCAGCGGCGTCTTCTCGAGGTCGCTGCCTTGGACGCCCGCATCCGGAGTGCCGCCGCAGCGGCGCGTTCACCCGAACAGGCCGCGCGGATCTCTGAGCTGATGCAGGCGCGCACCGAGCTGAATCAAGACCTCGTTCGGGCGCGGGGGACCGTCGATGACGTCCGCGCCGAGCAGCGTCGCCTCGACGACGATCTGAAGGTCGTCGAGGCCCGCATCGCCCGCGATACG
>NZ_DCBW01000026.1:8769-26765 GCF_002313585.1 Microbacterium sp. UBA1097
TCCCGCATCGCCCGCGATACGGCACGGCTCGCCGACTCGGCCAACGCCAAGGAGGCGCAGAACCTCGAGCACGAGCTAGCGGCTCTGGCGCGGCGAAAGAGTGATCTGGAAGACGCCGACCTCGAGGCGATGGAGCGTGCGGAGGCTGCCGAAGAGATTGTCGCCGGCCTCGAAGCTCGACTTCGAGAGGTCAACGAAGAAGGCGCATCGCTCAGCGCCGCGGCGAAGGCGGCGGTATCAGCGGCCCAGGCCGACGAGGCTGCCGCGACCCGTGACCGCGAGGCTGTCGCATCCACGGTCGCCTCCGATCTTCTCGGTCTCTACGACAAGCTCGCCCAGCGAAGCGCCGGTGCCGCCCTGTTGACCCGACAGACCTGCGGCGGATGCCACATGGTGCTTGCTGGCAGCGACCTCAGCGCGCTGCGTGCCGCCGCGCCGGAGTCTGTCGTCACCTGCCCCGAGTGCGGCTGCATCCTCGTGCGCACGGAGGAGTCGGGTCTCTAGCTCAGCCGGCAGCTAGACCCCGCGGGGCGCCGCGTAGACTCGGCGGTGCGAATGGGTCGGCCGGACGGTCGCGTCGTGGCGGTGCCACGCCGAGGAACGTCCGGGCTCCACAGGGCAGGGCGGTGGGTAACACCCACCCGGAGCAATCCGCGAGACAGTGCCACAGAAAGCAGACCGCCGGGCTCGTCCCGGTAAGGGTGAAAGGGTGGTGTAAGAGACCACNNGCAAAAAAATTTTTAAAATGGAAACCAAAGGAATCAGCAGAAAATAAATCTGCATTAGAAAAAGAACGTGAAAAAAAATTATTAAATATAGATGAATCTATTTTAAGTAGATATTCTCGAGTTAGCAATGCAAGAGAAGGTCTTGCAGTTGTAAAACTAGATGGGAGTGCTTGTGGAGGTTGCGGATTTGTTGTTCCACCACAAGATGTTTCAGACATCCGTGAAAAAGATAATTTTTATACTTGTGACATATGTAGTCGTTTTATTTATTATTTAAAAAAATAAATATTAAAATTTCTTACTTGTATTTTTTGTATAACCCCTTTAATCTCATCAGTTTTTTGATAGTCTGAGAAAATTGAGTGATTACTCTGTATATCAGAGAGGAAAGTCCGAGCACCGCAGAACAGAGTGCCTCCTAACGGGAGGAGTCTTATAGATATGGAAAGTGCAGCAGAAAGTAAACCGCTAATGGATTTGTTTTGGCAAATTTCAAGCAAGGCTGAAAGGGTGGTGTAAGAGACCACCGGGGTCGTGGCGACACGACCCGCACGGTAAACCTCGTCCGGAGCAAGGCCAGACAGGGGATGATGACGCGGCTCGCCGAGTCCCCGGGTAGGCCGCTAGAGCGGCGCGGCAACGCGTCGCCGAGAGAGATGACCGTCGACGGAGCAGCGCTCCCGAACAGAACCCGGCGTATAGGCCGGCCCATTCGCCCTGTCGGGGCCGTACAGCTCCCGACAGGGCCGCCCTCTCACTGCGCGGCGGTGGCCTGCGCGAGCTGCGGCATCGCACCGAGCGAGAGTGCAGCTGCGCCGATGATCCCGGAGTTGTTGCGGTGCACCGCCGGCACGATCGGGGTGTTGAGCTTCAGCAGCGGCAGGAACTCCTCCGGGTGCTTCGAAACGCCGCCACCCACGACGAAAAGGTCGGGGGAGAAGAGGAACTCGAGGTGGCTGTAGTACCACTGCAGCCGCTTAGCCCACTTTGCCCAGGACAGTTCTTCCCGCTCCATGGCGGAATAGGCCGCGTAGTACTCGGCATCCTTGTCCTTGCCAGGGCGAGCGAGGTGGCCGAGTTCTGAATTGGGAATCAGGACGCCGTTGTAGATCATCGCCGAGCCGATGCCGGTGCCGAGGGTGGTGAGCAAGACGAGTCCCTCAACACCCTTCGCCGCGCCGTAGCGCACCTCGGCAACGCCGGCGACATCGGCATCGTTGGCGAAATGGATGTCGCGGCCCAGCCCGTCTTCGAAGAACTTCTCAGCCTCGAAGCCGATCCACTTTTCCGAAACGTTCGCCGCCGACAGGGTCTTGCCGTTCTTCACGATCGCGGGGAACGCAACGCCCAGGGGGATATCCGAGTCCGCCACCTCGAGCGTTTCGAGAACCTGCTTGACGGCATCCAGCACCGCGGGCGGCTCGGCTCCGGGCGGGGTGGGGACCTTGATGCGATCGGTGACGAGCTCACCCGCTTCGAGGTCGACAACACCCCCCTTGATTCCCGTGCCGCCGATGTCGATGCCCACTGCTCGGGTCAGGTCAGATGCCATGCGATCAGCCTACCCATCCCGGCGCCTCCGATCAGTAGGATCGAGTCAACGGAACCCACCGAGGGAGCAGACGTGTCAGCTGACGCCGAGAAGTACTGGTACAACCTGACCACCGGTCAGGTAGAGAAGGGCTTCGAGTCGCCCGCTGTCGACCGTGCCGGTCCGTTCGAGACCGCAGAAGAGGCAGCTCGCGCGCCGGAGATCATGAAGGAGCGCTCGCGCGCGTGGGCTGATGACGAAGCACGCGAGGACTCCTGGGGTTCCGGCGGCAGCGCCGCCCACTGACGTTCGTACCGAGAGGACCTCCATGGACAAGCAGCGGGACTTTGTTCTTCGCACGATCGAGGAGCGCGGCGTCAAGTTCGTGCGCCTGTGGTTCACCGACGTGATCGGGACGCTCAAGTCGGTGGCAGTTGCGCCGGCCGAGGTTGAGGGTGCGTTCACGGAGGGCCTGGGCTTTGACGGTTCGGCCATCGAAGGGCTTACCCGCTCCTACGAGTCCGACCTGCTCGCGCATCCCGACCCGACCACGTTCCAGATCCTGCCGTGGCGCGGAGAGATCGACCCGACCGCGCGCATGTTCTGCGACATCACGACCCCCGACGGCCAGCCCGCCGTCGCCGACCCGCGTCATGTGCTCAAGCGCACCCTGGCAAAGGCCGCGGACGCGGGATTCACGTTCTACACGCATCCCGAGATCGAGTTCTACCTCCTCAAGTCCTCGTCGTACGGCGCGGAGGGGCCGGAACCAGTCGACTCCGCGGGGTACTTCGACAACGTTCCCGGCGGCACCGCTCACGACTTCCGTCGCCGGTCGGTGAGGATGCTCGAAGACCTGGGAATCTCGGTCGAATACAGCCACCACGAAGGTGGTCCGGGACAGAACGAGATCGACCTGCGCTACGCCGACGCGCTGGCTACCGCCGACAACATCATGACCTTCCGCACGGTCATCAAAGAGGTGGCCATCGAGCAGGGCGTCTATGCGACCTTCATGCCCAAGCCGCTCAGCGGTCAGCCGGGAAGCGGCATGCACACGCACATGTCGCTGTTCGAGGGGGACGTGAACGCCTTCTACGAGGAAGGCGCCCAATACCAGCTGTCGAAGGTCGGGCGGCAGTTCATCGCCGGTCTCCTGCGCCATGCCAACGAGATCAGCGCCGTCACGAACCAGTTCGTCAACTCCTACAAGCGCCTGTGGGGCGGCGACGAGGCGCCCAGCTTCATCTGCTGGGGTCACAACAACCGCTCGGCCCTCGTGCGCGTCCCGATGTACAAGCCCAACAAGGGTCAGTCCTCGCGGGTCGAGTACCGAGCGCTGGACTCCGCTGCCAACCCCTACCTGGCTTATGCGCTGCTGCTCGCCGCCGGCCTCAAGGGCATCGAAGAAGGGTACGAGCTGCCGGCAGAGGCGGAAGACAACGTCTGGTCGCTCAGTGACTCCGAGAGGCGAGCCCTGGGCTACGCGCCGCTCCCGCAGAGCCTCGACCACGCGTTGGAGTACATGGAGGACTCCGAACTCGTGGCCGAGACGCTCGGCGAGCAGGTGTTCAACTACGTCCTGCTCAACAAGCGCCGCGACTGGCAGCAGTATCGTGCACAGGTCACCCCGTACGAGCTGAAGAGCAACCTCGAGATGCTCTGACGCGCCCGGGACCGTCGATGGCATCCACCGAACGGACCACGGGTCTCACCGACCTGGCGCGCGTCGGCTTCAGCGAACTTGCTCAGGCAGACGCCGGGCTCGCGGAACTGGCTGAGACACTCGGCATCGACCGAGCATCCGTGGCGGCCCCTGCTGCAGCCGCCGCAGATCCCGACGCGGCACTGCAGGCGTTACTCCGGGTAGCGCGCCGCGACGCCGACGCACTGCGGGTCGCCGCCTTCGACGAGCGCCGGTGGTCGCACCTGTGGCTTCTGCTCGGCGCGTCGCGCGGGTTCGGCGAGTTCTATGGCCGGCATCCGAATGAGATCATTCAGCTCGAGGGTGGCGCCGACAGGCTCCCGAGCGAGGCGGAGCTTCGCGAAGTCCTTCTGACCGCAGTGGGCGTCCAGGGAGGATTCGCCGACGACGGGTCGGAAGCCGCCTGGGTCCGTTTGCGCATTGCGTATCGGACCCAACTGGCGCGCATCGCGCTCTTCGATCTCTCGCATGTCGCACCGGAAGCCGTCTTGGACGCCGTGTCGAGGGCGCTGGCCGATGCGGCGGCCGCCGCGCTCGAAGCATCCCTGTGTATCGCCAGAACCCGTATTTCAACGGGAGGACCCGCCGGCCAGTTCTCTCGCGAGCAGGTCGATGCGACCCAGCTGGCGATCATCGGCATGGGCAAGTGCGGTGCCCGTGAACTCAACTACGTCTCCGACGTCGACGTGATTTTCGTCGGGGGGACGGATGACGAGAACCTGGTATCCGAGAGCCGCGCTGTGGATATCGGCACGCGCCTGGCCGTACAGACGATGCGTGGAATCTCCGGTGTCGAGATCGAGCCGCCGCTGTGGGAGGTTGACCCGAACCTGCGACCCGAGGGTAAGCAGGGCGCCCTGGTGCGCACGCTCGATTCGCACGTGGCCTACTACGAGCGCTGGGCGAAGAGCTGGGAGTTCCAGGCTCTCCTGAAGGCTCGCCCCATCGCGGGAAACCCGGCCCTGGGGGAGGCCTACATCGAGGCAGTTCGACCGCGGGTCTGGGCGAGCGCCGCCCGTGAGAACTTCGTCGACAGCGTGCAGCGGATGCGGGAGCGCGTGACCGACCACATCCCCTCCGAGGAGGTCGCCCAGCAGATCAAGTTGGGTCCGGGCGGCATCCGAGACGTGGAGTTCACGGTGCAGTTGCTGCAGCTGGTGCATGGCCTCAGTGACGAGGCGATTCGGCAGCGCGGCACGCTGGCAGCGATTGATGCGTTGGTCGCTGAGGGGTACATCGGGCGCACGGATGCCGCGGCATTCGCGCGTGACTACCGGCTGCTGCGGCTGCTGGAGCACCGTCTACAGTTGCGTCGGCTCTCGCGTACGCACCTGATGCCCACTGATCCCGACGAGTTGCGCGTATTGGCCCGCGCATCCGGCCTGGCTGACACCGGCGCTGACCTCATCGCGCAGTGGGAAGCGATCAAGCGCGAAGTCCGCGACATTCATGTGCGGCTGTTCTATCGGCCGCTGCTGTCGGCCGTGGCGGCACTGCCCGCTGAGGAGCGCGCCCTGTCCGAGGATCAGGCTCACGACCGCCTCGCGGCGATCGGCTTCCTCGATCCGCCGGGTGCGCTCCGCCACATTCGTGCGCTGACAACCGGTCTCAGTCGCAAGGCGACCATTCAGCGTCATCTCATGCCCGTGATGATCCGCTGGTTCGCTGACGGCGTTGATCCGGACTACGGCCTGATCTCTTTCCGGCGCCTGAGTGAGCGTCTCGGTGACACTCCGTGGTTCCTCCGAATGCTGCGCGACTCGACGGGGGCTGCTGAGCGACTGACCCGCGTTCTTTCCGGTTCGCGGTACGTGGGGGAACTCGTCGAGTGGATTCCCGAGTCAGCGGCATGGCTGGACGGGGAGGAGCAACTTCGGCCCCGCTCTGGTGTGGCGCTCCAGGAGGAAGCCCGAGCCATCCAGACCCGGCACAGCTCCATCGAGGACGCAGCGCGGGCCGTGCGGGCTCTGCGCCGCCGGGAGGTCCTCCGAACTGCGATGGGCGGCGTTCTCGGAATCCTCTCGATCGACGAGATCGCCAACGCGCTGACGACCATCACCGAGGTGACGATCCAAGCCACGCTGCGGGCGGTGCGGCGAGAGGTCGTGCCGCCCGAAGATGATGCACTCGACTTCTCGGTCATCGCGATGGGCAGGTTCGGCGGCGCGGAACTCGGCTTCGGGTCCGATGCCGATGTGCTCTACGTCTATCGTGCCAACGGTGTCGAGGAGGGGCGTGCGAGCCAGCTGGCGAACGCGCTCGTCGCCGGCTTGCGGCAGCACTCGGAGGATCTGCGGCTCCCGCTCGATCTGGACGCTGACCTACGCCCTGAGGGTCGTACTGGCCCGATCGTCCGGTCGCTGGAGGCCTACGCGGCGTACTACCGCAGGTGGTCGCTGTCGTGGGAGGCCCAGGCACTGCTTCGCTCCCGGGGTGTCGCAGGAAGCGTGAAGCTGATCGGCGCGTTCACGGAGCTCGCCGACTCGGTCCGCTATCCGGCGTCTGCCGACGAGAGCGGTTTGCGTGAGATCAAGCGCATCAAGGCACGGGTCGAGAACGAACGTCTGCCGCAGGGTGTCGATCCTGCGAGACATCTGAAGTTGGGCCCCGGTTCTCTCAGCGATGTGGAGTGGCTGGTGCAGCTGCTCCAGCTGCAGCACGCCCATGACGTTCCCGAATTGCGCACCACGTCGACCCTTCGAGCACTCGACGCGCTGGCTTCGCATGGGTTGTTGCCCGCCAGCGCGGTCGAACGTCTGAGACATGCCTGGATCCTCGCGAGCAGATTGCGGTCGGCCAACACCCTGCTGTCGGGGCAGACGAGCGACGTTTTACCGACGGATCGGCGCAAACTCGACGGGCTCGCTCGCCTGCTCGAGTACCCGCCACACTCGGCTTCGCGGGTGGAAGAGGACTATCTCGGCGTCACGCGGCGCGCACGTCGTGTCTTCGAGAAGCACTTCTACGGCTGAAATCGACGTGCGATGCCCAGTGGAAATGGGAGAAGGCCCGCATCCGAGTGGATGCGGGCCTTCTTCGTGATCGGTATCAGACGCCGAAGTACAGCTCGTACTCGAACGGGTGAGGACGGGCGTTGATCGGCTGGATCTCGTTCTCGAACTTGTACTCGATCCAGGTCTCGATGAGCTCGGGCGTGAACACGTTGCCACGGAGCAGGAACTCGTGGTCGGCGCGCAGGGCGTCGAGCGAGTCCAGCAGCGAGTTCGGCACCTGGGGGATGAGCTTGGCCTCCTCGGGGGGCAGCTCGTAGAGGTCCTTGTCGACGGGCTCGTGCGGCTCGATGCGGTTGATGATGCCGTCGATGCCGGCCATCAACTGCGCAGCGAACGCGAGGTACGGGTTACCCGAGGAGTCGGGGGCGCGGAACTCGAGGCGCTTGGCCTTCGGGTTGGATCCGGTGATCGGGATGCGCACAGCTGCCGAACGGTTACCGGCCGAGTACACCAGGTTGACCGGAGCCTCGTAGCCCTTGACCAGACGCTTGTAGGAGTTGAGCGTCGGGTTGGTGAATGCGAGAACAGCCGGAGCGTGGGCGAGCAGGCCACCGATGTACCACCGAGCGGTGTCGGAGAGCTGTGCGTAGCCGGCCTCGTCGTAGAAGAGGGGCTTGCCCTCGAGCCACAGCGACTGATGGGTGTGCATACCCGAGCCGTTGTCGCCGAACAGCGGCTTGGGCATGAAGGTCGCAACCTTGCCCCACTGCTCAGCCACGTTCTTGACGATGTACTTGAACTTCAAGATGTCGTCGGCGGCGTGAACCATCGTGTCGAACTTGTAGTTGATTTCCTGCTGGCCACCGGTACCGACCTCGTGGTGGGCGCGCTCAAGCTCAAGGCCCGACTCGATCAGCCGCAGCGAGATGTCGTCACGCAGGTCAGCCGTCTTGTCGACGGGGGAGACGGGGAAGTAGCCGCCCTTGTACGGGGTCTTGTTTCCGAGGTTGCCGCCCTCTTCTTCGCGGCCCGTGTTCCAGGCACCTTCGGAGGAGTCCACGGAGTAGAAGCTAGAGTTCTGCTTCACCTCGTAGCGCACGTCGTCGAAGATGTAGAACTCAGCCTCCGGTGCAAAGTACGCGGTGTCCGCGATGCCGGTTGAGGCGAGGAACTTCTCTGCCTTCTTCGCGACCTGGCGCGGGTCCTTGTGGTAGATCTCCCCGGTGCGCGGGTTGTAGATGTCGAAGACCATGATCAGCGTCTTGGCGTCGCGGAACGGGTCGAGGTACGCCGTGGTGACATCCGGAATGAGCTGCATGTCCGACTCGTGGATGTTCGCGAATCCGCGGATCGAGGATCCGTCGAACAGCTGGCCGACGGTGAAGAAGTCCTCGTCGACGGTGGATGCCGGAATGTTGAAGTGCTGCTGCACACCGGGGAGATCCGTGAAACGGATGTCGAGGAACTTGACGTCCTCGTCCTTGATGAACTTCAGCACCTCAGATGAATCTTTGAACATGAAGACTCCAGAGGTAGGGCGTGGTGATACCCGTGTCGGGTTCCCCAAAACGGTAGTCGGCAGGGATTGCCCTGCCGTGTCCCTATTGTTTCGGGCATGTTACGAGCCTGTCGAATCGACTCGCCCAGGTAGGCTCGTTCGGTGACCTCAGTTGCCCAGGACTACCCCGGCAAACGGCTCGGACTTCCGGAGTCTGGGCCCGGATCGATGGGTCGACTCGGTCGCCGAGTCGGTGCACTGTGCATCGACTACGGCGCGGCGTACCTGATTTCCGGGTTCTTCGGATGGGACCCGCTCGCCATTCTGGGAATCTTCGCGCTCATTCAGGTCGCGTTCCTGCCGACGCTGCAGGGCAGCCCCGGTCACCGGATTTTCGGGTTGACGCTCCAGCGCGTAGACGGGGGCTGGGTCGGTCTGTGGCGACCGGTGATTCGCACGCTGCTATTGATCGTTGTGATCCCGGCAGTGATCTGGGATGCCGATCAGCGAGGGCTCCACGACAAGGCTGCCGGCACGGTTCTGCTTCGCAGCCGCTGAGGCGGGGGCACGTCCGTGGGATCGACGCTCCGCGGGCTGTCAGGGATCAGCGCGGACGCGGTGCCCTGACCTTGGTCGGGTCGATGCCCTTCGGAATCGGAAGCGACGTCAGCGACTGTGAAACCGAGTCAACTCGCTTGATGACGGCGGCCATCGTTGCGCGGTCGATCTTCTTGGGGAGCTTCTTGATCCGGGTCGCGAGCTGCGAGATCGGCACATCGTCATCACCGTGCCCGACGTAGATCACCGTCAGCGGTACACCGGATGCCACACGCTGAACCTTCTGACGCTCGTCGTTGACCAGCCGAGTCAGTCGTCCGCGTGAACCCTCGCCAATGATGACGACGCCGCCGCGACCGATGACGCGATAAACCGCTTCCTGCGTCTTGGGGTTGACGCCCACGGGGTTCTCGTTAGCCTGCCACGAACGGCCGAGTGAGGTGGAGATCACGTGGCCGGTGGCCCCGGGGACGCCGTCGATGCGCTTGTACATCGCGCGTGTCGACAGTCGCGTCGTCAGGGTCAGGCCCATCAGCACGCCGAAGAGAAGCCCGGTGACACCCCAGAGGATGATGCTCCAGACCGCGACCGGCGGGATGAGGAACCCGACTCCGACGCCGAGGGCGGCGCCTGCGAGCACGACACCGACGAGCATCCAGGGAAGACCGCGGTAGGTCTGCTGCGTGAACGTATACAGGGTACGAAGCTGCGAGAAGAAGCCGGGCCTTTTCTCCGGTGAGGACGCGCGTGCTGCCATCCCTCCAGCGTACCCGGGCGGGGCGTGCCGTATGCGTTGCTGCGTACGGCAGCCGATCCCCGAGCGCTCTCCTCCCCAGGCCATGCTTGGGCTCGTCAGTCCCCGCACCGGATGGGCCTTGGCTGGGCCGCCGCCGCTTCCGCTCAGGCTGGGGGCATGAGTGATGCAATGCCCGGGTGGGCGGATGATCCGTTCTTGATCGCCTTCACCCCGCTCCGCCGCGTCACGACGAGAGAGTCGCCGTACGCGGGAACGCTGGTACGCAGCCCGGCGGGAGTGCACCTTCTGATCGATCCAGAACAGGTGCCCGGTGGCGAGCTCTTCTGGACGCCTCAGGATGACACGCACGTGCTCCGAGCGCTGGATGTCGTCCACATGGGCACCTCGCGCTCTGACGCAGCAGCGGGCGCGCTCGTCGAAGCGTGCCGCGAGCCCCTCGAGACGTACCTCGCGGTTCGCGACAGTCTGAGGTCGCCTGTCACGGAACCCGAATGCGCCACCATCATGATCAGCCTTCTGCGCGGAGCGAACGAGCTGCGCGCTGAAGCCCGGAACGACCTCGGCGGAGGATGGTGGCTGTCGGGCTCGGCCAGGCCGGTCTTCGCGCTCTCGCCCGGTGCTGAGCCCGCTCGCGAGAGCGCATGCCGCATCCTGAATCGACTACCGCTCGATGATGCCCGGGGAGGTTCCGTGCGGGATGCCATCGTGGCGCTCTTGCGGACCGATGACGTTCGGGCGGGCGGCATCGACGCTTGTGAACGCGCGGTGTTCGAGTGGGTGGAGCCAGGGCCCCTTCGCCCGTCTTCCGAGGCCCCGGCCGCCGTACGGCTGACGCCGAGCCCCGCATCCGTCGAACCGCCGCCGCGGGCGGGGGACGGGGGTGCAGCGCCGGATGAGCCCGGTGCATTCGATCGGCTTGTGCGCGGTGGCGATGGCCGGTGGCAGGAGACCCTTGCCGACGTCGCTGCCTCGGCGCGCGGCGCCATGCGGTCATTCCGGCGTCGGCCGACATCGGAGCGCCCCGTCCGGCGTGGCCGACTCCTGATTGCCGCCGCGGCCGTCGGCGCGGTCCTGGCTATCGCTTTCACGGTCCTGGCTCCCGATGCGCGGAGCGCGCCAGAGGAGGGCGCGCCGACCGGTGAAGCCCCTATCCCACCGGATGCCGGAGAGGATGCCTCGTCTGAATCCCGTGTTCAGGACGACCAGCCGGATCTGCCCCGTGCGGCGGGCGCGATCCTCGACGCCGTGACGACGTGCGCCGGTGATGCCGCGTGCGTGCAGACGATCGCCGAACGTGCGGATGTGACGCCCGTGACCGGAGCTGCCACAGCCCCCGCCACGCTTAGAACCCTGCACGTGGTTGACGAATACGGGGACGTCGCGGTCATCCGCGCCGAGGCAGACGGTTACCCGCCCCAGCTCGTTGTGATTGCGCGGCACGACGACCGATGGCTGCTGCGCGAGGTTCTCGACCTCGCACAGCAGCCATCGTCGTAGCGGTGATAACGTTCCTCCGGGCTCGACGCCGATCCGTCAGATACCGAGGTCGCCGGCGAAGTCTGCCTCTTCGAGGCGGGCCTTCACGGCGCCGAGGAAGCGTGCAGCATCCGCACCGTCGATGATCCGGTGGTCATATGACAGTGCCAGGTAAACGTACGAGCGGACCGAGATCGCATCCTTGCCATCAACCTGCACGACACCGGGGCGCTTGACGACGGTGCCGGTGCCGAGGATCGCTGACTGCGGCAGGAAGACCACCGGCGTGTCGAAGAGCGCGCCTCGGGAGCCGGTGTTGGTGAGCGTGAACGTGCCGCCTGCCAGCTCATCGGGCTTGAGCTTGTTCTCGCGCGTGCGCGCCGCGAGGTCAGCGATCTCGTGCGCGATCTGAGCCAGGTTCTTCGTCGCAGCATCCCGCAGTACCGGCGTGAGCAGGCCCCGCTCGGTGTCGACGGCGATCGAGAGGTTCTCGCTTGCCGGGTACACGATCGAGCCCTCGTCGACCGTGGCATTGATCACGGGGTACGCCTGCAGGGCCTCAGCGGCTGCCAGCGCGAAGAAGGGGAGGAACGACAACTTGTCGCCAGTCTTCTTCTGGAAGTCGCCCTTCACCGCATCCCGGAACGCCGCGACCTTGGTGATGTCGACCTCGACGACCGTGGTCAGTTGAGCTGTCGACTGCATCGACGCGACAGCGCGCTCGGAGAGAACCTTGCGCAGACGCGACATCGGTTGCGTGGTCCCGCGCAGCTCCGAAACCTCGCGTTCAGAACGCTTGGGCGCCTCGCTCGCGGCCGCGGGAGTTGCCGCCGACTCGGCAGCGGCCAGGACGTCCTCCTTGCGGATCCGCCCTCCAACGCCTGTCCCCTTGACGTTCGAGAGGTCGACGCCCTTCTCCTGCGCGAGCTTGCGCACGAGCGGGGTCACATAGGTCTTGCTGTCGCCGTCAGCCTCGGAGCCGGACTCGGTTGCAGCTGCCTCGGTCACCTCGGACGAGGTCGCGGGGGTCTGCGCGGTCTGGCTCGGCTCTGCCGGCTTCTGTGGCTCAGCTGCCGGCTTCTCTGACTCGGCAGCAGGCTTCTCGGGTTCCGGGGCACTCTGCTCGGGCTCAGACTCCGGCTTCGGCTCTTCGGCGGGCGCGGGCTCAGGAGCTGACTGCTGCGGGGCGCCGTCCCCGATGCGGGCGAGCGTCGCGCCGACCGAGACTGTCTCGTCTTCCTGCACCAGGATCTCCTGCAGCGTCCCCGCGACAGGGGACGGGATCTCGGTGTCGACCTTGTCGGTGGAGATCTCCAGTAGTGGCTCATCGACCTCGACCGTGTCACCGACGGCCTTCAGCCAGCGGGTCACTGTGCCTTCCGTCACGCTTTCGCCGAGTTCGGGGAGGACGACGTCCTTGCCCCCACCGGACGGGGCAGTCTGTGCCTCGGGGGCAGGCGCGGGCGCAGGCTCTGGGGCCGGCTCGGGCTGCGGCTCCGGCTCGGCCTCCTGGGGCGCCTCATCCTGGGGGGCCTCCTCGGCGGGAGACTCCGACGACGGTGCTGACGAGCCATCACCGATCTTGGCGAGGACTGCACCAACCTCGACGGTCTCGTCCTCGTCCACGAGGATCTCCTCGATCACGCCCGAAACGGGGGAGGGGATCTCGGTGTCGACCTTGTCGGTCGAGATCTCGAGAAGCCCTTCATCGGCCTGAACTGTGTCTCCCACCTTCTTGAGCCAGCGGGTCACCGTTCCCTCCGTAACACTCTCGCCGAGTGCGGGGAGGACCACGGAAGTGCTCATGAGCTTGTCTCCTTCAGAATGCCGATGTCTTTTCCAGCTTAGTGATTCTGCGGGTGCGGTCGTCAGATCGCGTGCAGCGGTTTGCCCGAGAGCAGCAGGAGCGCCTCGCCCAGCGCCTCGCTCTGTGTCGGATGGGCGTGAATGAGCGGAGCGACATCTTCCGGATGCGCGTCCCACCCCACGAGCAACTGCCCCTCGGTGATCAGTTCGCCGACCCGATCTCCGACGAGATGCACGCCGAGAACGGGACCTTCGCGACGGCGCACGACCCGCGCGAACCCGGATGTTCCCAAGATCTCGCTCTTGGCGTTCGCGGCCAGCGGGATCTCGGCGGTCTCGACAGCGTCTTCGCCGAAGCGTTCGATCGCGGCAGCCGTCGTGAGGCCCACCGACGCGACTTCGGGACTGGAGTATGCAACGCGGGGCACTACCTCGTCCGCTAGCGGGGCAACGGCGAGCCCCGCTATCCGCTCCGCCACCGCGATGCCGTGAGCGAACCCGCGATGGGCAAGTTGCGGGCCCCGGACGATGTCGCCCACCGCCCAGACGTGCGGCGCGCTCGTGCGCAGCTCGGCATCCGTCACAACGAAACCGGCGTTGAGTTCCACGCCAGCATCCTCGAAGCCGAGATCTGCGGTCGCAGGTATGCGGCCCGCGGCGACGAGGGCGTAGTCGGCGGTGCGCGTCGAACCATCCGACAACGTCACAGTGACCTGATCCTCGCCGGCATCGACGCCGGTGCACGATAATCCGAAGCTCGCCGCGATCCCGCGCTTGCGGAACGCTCGGAGCAGTGCGGCACTGCTGGCCTCGTCCTCGGAGGGAAGCAAGCGTGCCAGCGGCTCGATGATCGTGACCTCGGCGCCAAATGAACGCCAGATACTGGCGAACTCGACACCGATGACGCCGCCGCCCAGGATCACGACCGATGACGGCACCTCGTCGAGTTCCAGCGCGGTGTCGCTGCTCAACACTCTTCCGCCGAGCGGCACGTCCGCAAGCTCGCGGGTGCGTCCCCCCGTCGCGAGGACGATGTCGGATGCCGACAGGACGCGTTCGCCGACGCGCACCCGTCGATCAGCTTCGAGGTAGCCGTCACCGGTGATCGTCACGACTCCGCGTGCGGCGAGAAGTCCTGTCAGGCCCGCGTGTTTCTTACTGACGATCTTGCGCCGGTAGTCGTGGACCGCAGCAATATCGATGGCCTCAAAGCTCGCGCTGACGCCGTGATGGGCAGCGTTGCGCACGACATCGGCAACCTCACCAGAGTGCAGCAGGGCTTTCGTGGGAACGCAACCGCGATGAAGGCAGGTTCCACCGACCTGGTCTCTTTCAACCAGAGCGACGGTCCGTCCGAGCTCCCGGGCGCGCAGCGCCGCCGCATAGCCCCCGGAGCCGCCGCCGAGGACGATGATGTCGAAGCCGTCCTCGCTCATCGGCGCGCCTCGCTGAGCACGAACTCGATGAGGCTGCGGGTCGTCGCGGCGGTCGGTCCCTTGTCGGTGAAGCCGAACGCTGCCCCCTTGTTCATGCCGACGCCGGCGATGTCGAGGTGAACCCACGGGATGCGCGCTTCGTTGCCGTCGGCTTCGCCGCGTGTGCCGACGAAGTGACGAAGGAACAGCCCTGCGAAGAGAGATCCACCCGCGGGATCGCCGACCTTCGCGTTGCGGAGATCCGCGATAGGCGAGTCGAGTTCATCCACCATGTGGTCGGGAAGCGGCATCTGCCAGGCGAGTTCGTTGACGCGATCGGCGGCTGCGAGGTATCGCGCGACGGCGTCGTCATCTCCCATGACGCCTGCGTGTCGCGTTCCCAGTGCCGTGGTGATCGCACCCGTGAGGGTTGCGACGTCGACGATGAGGTCGGGATGCTCGCGGCTCGCGGCGACCAGTCCGTCTGCGAGGACGAGCCGACCCTCGGCATCCGTGTTCAGGACCTCGACCGTCGTGCCGTCGGCGATGCGAAGCACATCGCCCGGGCGGGTCGCAGTCCCCGAGGGCATGTTCTCGGCCAGGCACAGCCACGCCGACACTCGCACGGGAGCGCCGATCCCGGCAACGGCGCGAAGCACAGCAAGCACGGTTGCAGCTCCGCACATGTCGTACTTCATGTCGATCATTCCGGCGGCGGGTTTGAGCGAAAGCCCACCCGAATCGAAGGTGATGCCCTTGCCGACCAGAGCCACATGGCGCGTCGCGCCGTCCGGCGCATACTCGGCGCGTACGAGGCGCGGGGGGCGCGCCGAGCCGCGGCCGACACCGAGGATGCCGCCGAACCCGCCCGTTTCCAGTTCGGTCTCGTCCCACACCCGGACTGTGGCCGGGAGGTCCCGCAGCAGGTCGCTGGTCGCCTGGGCCATATCGGCAGGGCCGAGAGCGTCGGCAGGGGTCGTCACGAGGTCCTTCACCAGCGCGACTGCCTCGATGACGGCGCGAACCCGAGCCACATCCGCTGGCGAAACCGCCGCGGCGGTGTGAACGACGACGCGGGTAGCACGCGGCTTGGGCGGCTCCTTCTTGAAGCTGGCGAAGCTGTAGGCGCCGAGCCCTGCACCCTCGGCTGCTGCAAGCGCCGTGTCTGCTGCCTCATGGAAGGGCAGAGCGACAGCGACCGACGCGAACCCGGTGAGGGTGCGGCATCCGATACCGACGGCGTTGCGAACTGACGCGGCGTCTCGCCCCGCGCCGCTACCGACCACGGCGACGGGCTTGGCGAAGAGCTGCGGAGCCGCCACGCGAGCGTACGACCCGGACGAGCCGGTGAACCCGATCGACTCCAGGCTCTCGCGCAAACCGGGAAGCGACTCCCACTCGTCGTCAGTGGTTGCAGAAACAAGAGGGACGACCATCACCACCGCGTCTGCGTCGTGTTCGGTAACCGGGGCTTCGCTGAAATCGACGACAGGACTGGCCATGCATTCATCCTAGGTCGGGGGTGTTCGCTCTGAGCGGCACGCGTCGGGGCGGTCGCCGCGACCACGCGCCTAGCATGGAGGCATGACTTTGTCGGTACCCGTCTATCACCGCGTCGCCAGCGCTCCGCCGGTGCCCGCGGGTCTGCCGCTCGTGATCGCGCTCACCGGGTTCACCGACGCTGGCTCCGCCGTGAGTCGGATCGTCACGTATGTGAGGGAAGACCTGGAGCCGACCCCGATCGCGGTTTTCGAGAACGACATCCTTCTCGACTACCGTGCCCGTCGCCCGGTCATCTCCTTCGAGCACGACCACCTCACTGACTATCGTCCTCCTCGGCTGGAGCTCTCTCTCGTCCACGACGCGCTGGGTCAACCGTTCGTCGCGCTCACGGGATACGAGCCGGACTTTGCGTGGGACTCGTTCACGGCAGCGGTCCTTGACCTCGCCGCGGAACTCGACGTGTCGAGCGTCACGTGGGTGCATGCGATTCCGATGCCCGTGCCTCACACGCGCCCGTTGGGAACCACGGTGAGCGGCACCCGGACGGAACTGACGGCGGCTCACTCGGTATGGCAGCCCGAGACACAGGTGCCTGCGACTGTCGGCCACCTTCTGGAGTATCGCTTTGCCGAGACCGCTGCGGATGTCGCGGGTTTCGTGCTTCTCGTGCCTCACTATCTCGCCGACACGCAATATCCGGCAGCAGCTCTCGCTGCGCTGGACAGCGTGACGGTTGCCACCGGACTGGTCTTCGCGGGAGACGAGCTCCGCGAAGAGAACCGGGAGTATCTCGAGAAGGTGCAGGAGCAGGTTGGTGGCAGCGACGAGCTGCAGCGAATGATCGAGACTCTCGAAGAGCGCTATGACGCCTACATGGCTGGGGCCACGAACGCGACGCCGATCATCCACACCGGTGACCTGCCGACCGCGGACGAGATTGCCGCGGAATTGGAGCGCTATCTCGCGACCCGGCCCGCCGGCGACGACGACAAGGGCTGATCGCCACCTGGGCGACTGGAATAGGTAACGCCTCAGAGAGGTTGTACTGGGTATCCGTTCGCGTGGCCAGGGGAGTAGGCCAGGAATCGCGCACGAAGTATGAGACAATGGTGGTTCGACCCATTGTCACCCGCGACCGTCACGCGCCGCGGGACTTGACAAGGGTCTTACTAGCGTCCGAAACCAACAGCGCGGCAATCAGATCGCCGTGCGCTGAGAGGCGAAACGTGACCGCAAGCACGACATCCACCCGTACGCGCGCTAAGAAGGCCGACGCGGACGAGCTGGCGCCCGAGATCGAGAGCGACGACGAAGTCGCCACGACTCCTGCCAGCAAGCGTCCCGCCGCCAAGAAGCGTAGCGGCGCCGCGGGTGCGAAGGCCAGCACCAAAAAGACATCCAAGAAGAGCGCGGGTGACGACGACGTCGACGAGGATGAAGAACTCGCCGAGGCTGACGTGGACGGCGACGATGAGGGCGAAGACGACGACTCTTCGGACTCGGAATCGTCCGATGACGCTTCCGACGCGCCGGCCGCGAAGGATGCCTCCGACGACGGCGACGACTCGGACGACGATGAAACGTCCGGCAAGCCGGTGTTCACCGAGCCGCTCCCCAGCGGCGCCATCGTCATCACGTCGAACGACGAGGATGACGTCCCGATCTACTCGACGCAGATCACCGGTGCGACAGCTGACCCGGTCAAGGACTACCTGAAGCAGATCGGTAAGGTTCCGCTGCTGAATGCGGCCGAAGAGGTCGAGCTCGCTATGCGGATCGAGGCGGGTTTGTTCGCCGAAGAGAAGCTCTCGAACATGACGCCCGCCGAGAAGTCCAGCCAGCTCGGTTTGGACCTGCAGTGGATCGCGCGCGATGGTCAGCGCGCCAAGAGCCACCTGCTGGGTGCGAACCTGCGTCTGGTCGTCTCGCTCGCCAAGCGCTACACGGGTCGCGGGATGCAGTTCCTCGACCTCATCCAGGAGGGCAACCTCGGCCTCATCCGAGCTGTTGAGAAGTTCGACTACACCAAGGGCTTCAAATTCTCGACCTATGCGACGTGGTGGAT
>NZ_DCBW01000026.1:27115-44528 GCF_002313585.1 Microbacterium sp. UBA1097
CAGGCGCGCACCATCCGTATCCCGGTACACATGGTCGAAGTCATCAACAAGCTCGCCCGCGTCCAGCGTCAGATGCTGCAGGACCTGGGTCGCGAACCCACCCCCGAAGAGCTCAGCCGCGAACTGGACATGACCCCCGAGAAGGTCATCGAAGTTCAGAAGTATGGCCGTGAGCCGATCTCGCTGCACACGCCACTCGGTGAGGACGGTGACAGCGAGTTCGGTGACCTCATCGAGGACACCGAGGCTGTTGTTCCTGCCGACGCGGTCGGGTTCACGATGCTGCAGCGCCAGCTGGAGTCTCTCCTCGACTCCTTGTCGGAGCGAGAGGCCGGCGTCATCCGGATGCGTTTCGGACTCGGCGACGGTCAGCCCAAGACGCTCGACCAGATCGGCGACACGTTCGGTGTGACCCGTGAGCGGATCCGCCAAATCGAGTCGAAGACGATGGCCAAGCTTCGCCACCCGTCGCGGTCGCAGTCGCTGCGGGACTATCTGGAATGACCGGCGTCGCCAACGAGGGGAAGGCGCTCGAAGTCGATATCGACGGCGCGCGCTATCGACGGATTCCGATCCGCACGCGGGTGGTCATGCCCGGCGATGATCTCGATGACATCATCCGCGAATACGCCCTCGAGCACGCTGCCGCCGGCGACACGCTGTTCGTCACCGAGAAGATCGTCGCGATCACACAGGGCCGCTCGTACGCGGTTTCGGACATTCAGCCGCGCAAGCTGGCCCGATTCCTGGCGCGCTACGTGACCCGAACTCCGTACGGGATCGGACTCGGAATGCCCGAGACGATGGAAATGGCGCTGCGCGAGTGCGGCACACCCCGCATCCTGTTCGCGGCGGCAGTCTCCGCGGTCACGAAGGCGTTTGGGCGCTCCGGCGACTTCTACCGGATCGCCGGCGACCGTGCCCGCGCCATCGACGGCCCGACGAGCGGAACCATCCCGCCCTACAACAGCGCCGTCGTGCTGGGCCCGGAGCGTCCCCGAGAGGTAGCTCAGCATCTGAAGACGCTGCTGGCGCCGGGCGTCGAGGTCGCGGTGGTTGACATCAACGACCTCGGCGGGAACATCCTCGGGTCGACCCTTTCGAAGACCGACGAGAAGACGCTGCTCGCTGTGCTTCGCGACAACCCGCTGGGCCAAGGCCACCAGTCCACGCCGCTCGGGATCGTTCGCGCCGTCTAGCCGCCTCTCAGAAGCCGATTGCAGCCCGGTACCGGAGCTTGTGGCCGGTGCGGATGCCGGTCACGCTGGGCTTGTTCTCATAAACCCCTGCCGCCCAGTTGCCTTCGACGAGGACAGGGCCGGCGGGAGTCACGACGACGTCCCACCCCACGTAACGCACCGTCGGAACGACACGTGCTACCTCATCGATGAAGGTCTTCACCTCGCCGAGCATCGGCAGAGTGAAGTCGGAGATGCGGCGTCCGGTGTCGGGGTGCAGCTCGTGCACGTTGCCGTGCGAGTCGTATCCGGCGCCGACCGCACGGCCGTCGTCGTCGAGCATCGAATAGAAGCCGCCGAAGCTCATCTGGTCGCTGACTTGTCCTCGGCCGAACTTCTGCGCCATCGCGAGGATATGTGTGCGTTCGCCGTCGAAGAAGGTCGTCACCCGGGTCGTGTTGACCGTGCCCGGGCAGAAAGCCGCAAGGTCAGGATGCTGCGTGATCACTTCTTCGGCGAGAAGCTCTCCGCGGTCGAGCAGACCCCTGTGGAACGCCGACCAGTCGGTGACGGCATCCGCCCGATAGCGGTGCACGCCGGATCCTGCTTGACCGACCGGCTCCTTGACGATGACGGTGCCGTGGCGCTCGACGAAATCGCGGAACTCGTCCGCGTTGTCGGGCGTGATCGTCATCCATTCGCGATGGAGAAACGGCGCAAACGTCTCGTTGAACGTGATCTTGTTGTGGAACTGGGATCGGTGGCGCGGATCGTCGTATCGCTGTGACAGCTCGTTCGAAACGGGATGCGTCATATAGGTGTCCCGTTCCGCGCGGGTCAGGGTCGCGAAGTCATAGTCGACGTAGTCCTGGAATCCGACCTGACGCACGCCCGCCGACCAGAGCATGTCGGCGAGCACGGCAGGAGTCCAGCGATCGTGCTCCCGTGACGTTTCGCGCGCGCGTTGCCACAGCGACACGACGTCGATCTGTCGTGCCCGCGCGGCGCGGTAGTGCATCCGCGTCCGCGGATCAAGCGAAGCCATTCAGGGTGTGCAGGACTCGACGTGTGCTGAGCTCACTCAGCGCTGAGACGGTGCGTCTCGT
Source organism: Microbacterium sp. UBA1097 (assembly GCF_002313585.1). Taxonomy (NCBI): domain Bacteria; kingdom Bacillati; phylum Actinomycetota; class Actinomycetes; order Micrococcales; family Microbacteriaceae; genus Microbacterium; species Microbacterium sp. UBA1097. The sequence continues at coordinate 29,400 of NZ_DCBW01000026.1, forward strand.
CGTGCCAGCTCGTCGCAACCTCGCGCAGCTTCTCTTCGTAGCGGCGTCCGTGGTGGGCGCAGAAGAGCAGCTCGCTGCCGTTCACTTCGGCGGCGATGTAGGCCTGAGCGCCGCACGAGTCGCAGCGGTCGGCGGCGGTAAGACGGCTCTCGATGACGTCGATCTCTGCGGGGGAAAGGGTAGCCATGGTCATGCCTCCTCGGTGCGTCACTCCTGGCGGTGTCATGACATACAACCACGGGGATGTTTCGGGTATGCCGCTATTGGGTCACATTTCGCTGAGCGCGTACGGCAGCCCCCAGTGCCGCGTGGCTCCCCGTCGATCCTGTCGACGCCGCGTAATCTGAACGATTGTGACCGCCGAGTACTCCGCCCATCATCTGCAGGTGCTCGAGGGCCTGGAGGCTGTGCGCAAGCGCCCCGGAATGTACATCGGATCGACGGATTCCCGCGGTCTGATGCACTGCCTGTGGGAGATCATCGACAACTCGGTCGATGAGGCGCTGGCCGGCCACGGCTCGACGATCGAGATCGTGCTGTACGCCGACGGGAGCGTCGAAGTGCGAGATCGAGCCCGCGGCATCCCCGTCGACATCGAGCCTCGCACGGGACTGTCCGGCGTCGAGGTCGTGTTCACGAAGCTGCACGCCGGCGGAAAGTTCGGGTCCGGTTCGTACAGTGCGTCGGGCGGTCTGCACGGCGTCGGGGCGTCAGTCGTCAATGCCCTGTCGGAGCGTCTGGATGTCGAGGTAGACCGCGGCGGCAAGACCTGGGCGATGTCGTTCCACCGGGGTGAACCGGGCGAGTTCGCGGGCCCCACGCCGGACTCCGCCTTCACACCGTTCGAGAAGAGCTCGACCCTTCGCGTGGTCGGCAGGGCTCCGAAGGGCGTCACCGGAACACGCATCCGCTACTGGGCCGATCGGCAGATTTTCACGCGCGACGCATCGTTCTCGCTCGAAGACCTACAGCAGCGGGCCAGGCAGACGGCCTTCCTCGTACCGGGCCTGTCGATCACGATCACCGACGAACGTGACCCCGAGGCGCCGCTCACGACGGAGTACCGCTTCGACGGTGGGATTTCGGAGTTCGCGGAGTTCCTCGCTCCGGACGCCGCGGTCACCGACACCTGGCGGCTGCAGGGCACGGGTACCTTTACCGAGACCGTGCCGGTACTGCAGGCATCCGGGGCCATGGTGCCGACGGAGCTGGAGAGGACGTGTGAGGTCGACGTCGCGGTGCGGTGGGGGACCGGCTACGAGACCACGATGCGCTCGTTCGTGAACATCATCGCTACCCCGAAGGGCGGCACGCACCAGCAGGGGTTCGAGGCCGGCCTCATGAAGGTGATCCGCACGCAGGTCGAGCAGAATGCACGTCGGCTGAAGGTCGGCAACGACAAGCTCGATAAAGACGACATCTTGGCAGGCCTCACTGTCGTGCTCACGGTGAGACTCCCCGAGCCGCAGTTCGAGGGACAGACGAAGGAGGTTCTGGGCACCCCTGCCGTCCGCCAGATCGTCTCGACCGTGGTTGCCCGGGAACTTGCTGCGCGATTCTCCTCGTCCAAACGTGACGACAAGGCGCAGACCTCGCTGCTGCTCGACAAGGTCGTCGCTGAGATGAAGGCGCGCATCTCCGCGCGCGCGCACAAGGAAACCCAGCGACGCAAGAATGCGCTGGAGTCGTCGTCCCTTCCCGCGAAGCTTGTCGACTGTCGCTCGAACGACGTTGCCGATTCCGAGCTTTTCATCGTCGAGGGTGACTCGGCGCTCGGTACCGCCAAGCTCGCGCGCAACAGCGAGTATCAGGCGTTGCTCCCGATCCGCGGAAAGATCCTCAACGTTCAGAAAGCGTCGATCAGCGACATGCTCTCGAACGCGGAGTGCGCGTCGATCATCCAGGTCATCGGTGCCGGTTCAGGTCGGTCGTTCGACATCAGCACCGCGCGCTACGGCAAGGTGATCCTGATGAGCGACGCCGATGTTGACGGCGCCCACATTCGTACGCTGCTGCTCACCCTCTTCTTCCGTTACATGCGACCACTGATCGAAGAAGGACGGGTGTTCGCCGCCGTTCCGCCGCTTCACCGCGTCGTCGTGAAGCATCCGGGTTCCAAGCCCAACGAGACGCTGTACACCTACAGTGAGGCTGAGCTGCACGCCCTGCTGAACCGCCTGACGAAGGCAGGTCGCACGTGGCAGGAGCCCATCCAGCGCTACAAGGGCCTCGGCGAGATGGATGCCGAGCAGTTGGCAACGACCACGATGGATCGTGCGGGTCGCACCCTGCGTCGCGTCCGGGTCCAGGATGCCGAGGCTGCGGCATCCGTCTTCGAGCTGCTCATGGGCAATGACGTCGCACCGCGGCGCGAGTTCCTGATCGAGTCGTCGGACCGGCTCGCTCGCGAGCGCATCGACGCCTGATCCGCCCTCCGCGACAGCCGCTCGCGGTTGGGCTCAGCGGACGGCGGTGCCGATCGCGGCGACGCCGGCTTCGAGCGAAACCCCGGACGCGTCACGCTTGGCGCCCGCGGGCGGCAGAGTCCGAGAGGCGCCGTCCTGCGCGACAGCTCGCGGCTCGGCACCGGCCCACGCAAGCACGAGACGGTCCTCACCTTTGAGCAGGCGATGTGCGCGCACCCCGCCGGTCGCACGGCCCTTGGGTGGGAACTCGCTGAGCGCCGAAACCTTGCCAGAGCTCACGTCTGCGCCGGCCAACGCACCGGCGCTTCCGGCGGCCGTCACCACGACAGCCTCTGCAACGTCTGTCGGCGGGATCACCGCGAAGCCGATGACAGATGCGCCTGAGGCGAGCCGGATACCTGCCATTCCGCCCGCCGCACGGCCCTGCGCGCGCACGACTCCGGCATCGAACCGCAGCAGCTGCGCATCGTCGGAGATGAAGAGCAGCTCGGCATCATCCGGAGCCAAAGCCCCGCCGACGACGGAGTCGCCGGGCTTCAACGCGATGACCTCGATCTCATCGCGGGCAGCGATCTCGTTCGGCATAACCCGCTTGACCACGCCCTGGGCGGTCCCGAGCGCGAGCGGCGTCGTGCCCTCGATCGGAACGATCGCGATGACGTGCTCCCCGCCGGTCAGGCCCAGGTACTGATCCGCTCTCGTGCCCGCAGCGAGCTGAACCGAGTTGCCGGGAACCGACGGCAGATCCACCGGCGTGAATCGCACGAGACGCCCCCGGGTCGTGAGTGCGCCCAGGTGACCACGCGTGGTCGCATCGGCGGCGCTGCGGATCGCATCATGCTTAGACCGGCGGGAGGGCGAGACGATCCCACCGCCCGTGGCCTCGGGGTCGAGGTCTGCCCGAACCATGCGTCCGGTCGCCGAGAGGAACACCCGGCAGGGGGTGTCGGCGATCTGCAGATCGACGGGCTTCTTCGAGGACGAGCGGGACGTAACGGGACCGCCGTTGAGCAGCAGCGTGCGGCGCGGGGTGCCGAACGCCTCGGCCGCGGCATCCAGCTCGGCGGCGACCTGGGCACGGATCAGCTTGTCGCTGGCGAGCAGCGCCTCCAACTCGGCGATCTCAGCCTTCAGCGCGTCGCGTTCCTGTTCCAGCTCGAGTCGCGAAAAGCGGGTGAGCCGGCGCAGCCGCAGCTCGAGGATGTACTCGGCCTGCGGTTGTGAAAGGTCGAACACCTCCATGAGACGGGTGCGTGCCTGTTCGCCGTCATCCGAGGTGCGGATCACCTGGATGACTTCGTCGATGTCGACGATCGCGATCAGCAGGCCCTCGACGAGGTGCAGCCGCTCGCGCCGCTTGCCGAGGCGGTGGCGGCTACGCCGCGTCACGACTTCGATCCGGTGCCCGACGTAGACCTCGAGCATCTCCTTGAGACCGAGGGTCTGCGGCTGGCCCTCCACGAGCGCGACGTTATTGATGCCGAACGAATCCTCGAGGGGCGTCAACCGATACAACTGCTCGAGCACGGCATTCGGGTCGAAACCGGTCTTGATGCCGATCACCAGCTGAAGCCCGCGATGGCGGTCGGTGAGGTCGGTGACGTCGGCGATGCCCTGCAGTTTCTTGGATGTGACGGCGTCCTTGATCTTCTCGATCACCCGCTCGGGGCCGACGAGGTAGGGAAGCTCGGTGACGACCAAGCCGGTGCGGCGCGGCCCCAGGGATTCGATCGAGACTTTCGCGCGGGTTCTGACCGAGCCGCGGCCCTTGGCGTAAGCATCCTTCACCCCGTCGAGGCCGACGATGATTCCGCCCGACGGGAAGTCGGGCCCGGGAACAAACTCCATGAGCTCTTCGACGGTCGCTTCCGGATGATCGAGCAGATGGATGGCGGCGGCGACCACCTCGATGAGGTTGTGCGGCGCCATGTTCGTTGCCATGCCCACCGCGATGCCCGACGCGCCATTGACGAGCAGGTTCGGGAAGGCTGCGGGCAGCACCGCGGGCTGCTGGAACTGCCCGTCGTAGTTCGGGATGAAGTCGACGACGTCTTCATCCAAGTTCTCGGTGAGCGCAAGCGCCGGGGCCGCCAGTCGCGCCTCGGTGTATCGGGGAGCCGCGGGACCGTCATCGAGCGATCCGAAGTTTCCGTGCCCGTCCACGAGGGGCACGCGCAGCGAGAAGGGCTGTGCGAGGCGCACCAGGGCGTCGTAGATCGCCGCATCGCCATGGGGGTGGAGCTTTCCCATCACCTCGCCGACGACGCGCGAGCTCTTGACGTGCCCGCGATCGGGCCGCAATCCCATGTCTGCCATCTGGAAGAGGATGCGCCGCTGCACAGGCTTGAGCCCGTCGCGTGCATCGGGAAGTGCACGGGAGTAGATCACCGAGTAGGCGTACTCGAGGAACGAGCCCTGCATTTCAGCTGCGACGTCGACATCCTCGATCCGCTCGGCGACCTCAGCGGGCTGGGGGGGACGGGATGACGGCATGACAAAACCTCGAACGCTGGGACGGACGCACCTCGGCCTCCGGGAAGAGGGGCCGTGGGAGACTGGCGTGGATGCCGATCACACTACCTGCGCACTCGCCGAGAACCCGGAGCCTCACCGACGTCGTGCCGGAGATGTTCCGTTCGCTGCGCGGGGAGAGCATCTGGCTGCGACCCGCCCAGAGCACCGTCCTCGTCATGCTCGACGGAGTGGGCGCTGCACAACTGCGGGCACGCGCCGGCCACGCGAGGTTTCTGGCGAGCATCAGCGGCATCCGCGACGTCGCCCGTACGACCTTTCCCTCGACCACAGCCAGCGCGCTCACGGGCCTGCTCACGGCGACGGATCCCGGACAGAACGGGATGCTCGGGTACCGGGTTCGTGTCCCCAAGACCGGCCGCGTCGCGAACCTGCTCCATGGCTGGGAAGACGGCGACCTGCCCGACGATTGGCAGCAAGAGCAGCCGCTCACTCGTGCGCAGGCCCGGCACGCGCCGGTCTTCGTGGTCTCGAAGCCGGAGTTTGCCACGACGGGCTTCACCCGCGCGACCACCGACGGAGCCCAGTTCGTCGGGGTCACCGACCTGGACGAGCGGATCGCCCGTGCGGGTGCACTCGCGGCGCAGCATCCGGGCAGTTTCACCTACCTCTACGTTCCCGAGCTCGATGGCATCGGCCACCGCGCCGGCTGGGAGTCCGGGGCGTGGACGGAGGGCCTCGAACGCGTGGATGCCTCCCTTCGCGACCTCGTGCGTGCAGCGCCGCAGGCCGGCGTGCTCATCACCGCCGATCACGGAATGATCGATGTCCCAGCGAGCCGTCACGTGCTCCTGGACGACGGCGATCCACGGCTCGAGGGCGTCACCGATATCGCGGGCGAACCGCGGATGCTGCATCTGTATACGGAGCCTCAAGCGGCTGACGCGGTGGCGGGCGTGTGGCGAGCCGCCGATGCCGAACGCGCCTGGGTGATGACCCGTGACGAAGCCATTGCCGCCGGGGTGTTCGGGAGCGTGCGCCCGACCGTCGCTGATCGGATCGGTGATGTCCTTGTCGCCGCACGAGCCCGGGTCGCCTACTACGACAACCGTCTCGACGACCGGTCACCGCAGCGCATGGTGGGGCAGCACGGATCGCTCACGCTCGAGGAGTCAGTCGTCCCTCTGCTACGAGCTGGCGCATACGCAGTTTGACGGCGTTGGGCCCGGGGTCGGGCTACTCGTCAGAGCGAGCGCCGAAAACGATCTCGTCCCACGTCGGTAGGGACGAGCGACCGCGCCTGCGGGATGACGACAGCTGTGTGGCTTCCAGATCCGCCGGCTCCTCGTCGGCCGCCGCTGCAGGGGGAGTGGTGGTCTCGTCGTATCCGGGCTCGAGCGCATCGAACAGCGCAACCGGCGAACGTTCTGCCTCATCGGTCGAAGGCTCCGGAGCGGATTCGCGCTGGCCGCGACGACGGCGCAGCGCTTCGAGCAGATCCGCTGTCTCCGGAGAGGTCGTCACGACAGGGTCGGCGGCGCGCTTGGTCGCCGCCTCACGGACCGCGGCGCTTGCGCGTTCCGGGGTGCGCTCAGCGGGGCGCTCCGCGTCGCGTGCCTGATCATCGTCTCGCCGAGGGCCGAACGCGCCGGAGTCGAACCGTGAGTCATCCTTCGACGGCGACGGATCAAGGGCACGCAGCCGCGGGATGAGACCGTCGGGGAGTGCTCCTTGCCTCGACAGCTGCGTTGCATCGGTGTTCAACGGCGACAGCGTCGTACGTCGCGGGTCAAAGCCCCAGCGCGCATCGCGGTCGACATCACCGGTGCGGAACTCGAGCTTGATCACCCAGCCCGTCGCATCCTTCCAGCTCGTCCACCGCTCCGCGGTGGCACCCGCTTCAGCGAGCTTCGCGCGCACCGCCGCACCGAACGTGGACTCGCCGTCGGGTTCCAGCTCTGCAGAAACGAGCACCGGGACTGCCAGCGCCTGGCTGAGGACGTGCTCTCGTTCGGCCAGCACGGGACCTTCGTACCGGCGCACATCCTCGACACGAGCCCCGAGAAGCTCCGCGACCTCTTCTGCGCTGAGGCCGGCGCGGATCTGCGTCTGGATGTCTCGAGGGCTCGGGCGAGCAGCAGATGCGTCGGACTCGCGTGCCCGGCGGGCCCGGCGGACCTCGAATGCCAGTGCATCATCGAGGGCGAGCGTGAACCTGTCGCCCGACTCTGTTGCGAGGATCAGCTGATCGTCTTCCGTCGCGATGACTTTGAGCTGTTCCATCCCACGCTCCTCCCGTGCCTCTTCGGCGTGTCGGCCCCATGCTGGCACACCGTTCGCCTGCGTCAGGGAATATCCATCGCGCGCCGCCCGTTTCGTCCACGTCGGCACACGGAGTGAGCATTTGCTAAATCCCGATCCGTCGTGCAAACTATCGCCGCCCATAGCGGCCCCGCAGCACCACACCACAGCATCACGCAACGGAAGTAGAGAATGGCCACCGACTACGACGCACCCCGCAAGAGCGACGACGACAGCGAGTCCATCGAGGCGCTCAAGGAGCGGGTCCCCGACAAGATGTCGGGTTCGGTCGACGTCGACGACTCCGACAACCCGTCTGGCTTCGAGCTGCCGGGGGCCGACCTCTCCGACCTCGAGCTTGACGTGGTGGTGCTCCCGCCGCAGCAGGACGAATTCACCTGCGCCAGCTGCTTCCTGGTGAAGCACCGCTCGCAGGTGGACCACGAGGAAGCAGTTGGCATCATCTGCAAGGAGTGCGCAGCCTGATCAGCGGGCGAACCGCCTAGCGCGACGCCTGCGCGCGCCGAATCGCCGCAGCGAGCCTGTCCGGTGTCCGACTCGAGATGACCCAGGCCCGTGCCGGGTCGTCCGAGTCGACGACAGGGACGACCACGAGCCCGTCGATCCCGCCGCGAATGACGTGCCATGCCGTCGCATCCAGTCCCGGGCCGCGCGCGAAGCGCGCATCCTCACCAGTGAGGGCGACGGGTTCGCCGAGGTAGCTGGCCTCGATCCAGGCGCGGCCGGCGAAGACGCGTCCCTCGCTGACGCGAACGACCGGGCTGACCCAGACCAGCAGCGCAATTGCGGCGACCCCGATCACGGCACCGACAGCCAGTGCGACGGTGGTGTCGATCGGCACCAGGACCAGCGCCGCCATCGGCGCCACCACCGCAGCAGACACGACCACCCACAGCGACGGACCCAGCCGTTCGCGGTAGTCGGCTGAGGTCTGGACTCTCGTCGTCGCCATCGTGTTCTGCATTACCCTCGTTGCGTGACCCCATCCGTGGACATCCCCATTATCGCCGCCCCCCCGCCGACATACAGCCACCCGGGCGACGCCGGCGCGGATCTGGTCGCCGCTGAGGCCGTGCGCCTCGAGCCGGGGGAGCGCGCCCTCGTGGGAACCGGTGTTCGCATCGCACTCCCGGATGGATACGCGGCCTTCGTCGTTCCCCGAAGCGGGCTTGCCGCCAAGCACGGCATCACGGTTGTGAACTCGCCGGGCACGGTGGACGCCGGATACCGCGGCGAGATCAAGGTGTGCCTTCTGAACACCGACGCCCGCGAGTCCTACGAGATCGCGGTGGGGGACCGTATCGCGCAGATGATCATCATGCCGGTGACCATCGCGCGTTTCCTGCCCGTCGAGGAGTTGCCCGACAGCGTCCGCGGCGACGGCGGATTCGGATCGACCGGCTACGTCGGGGGTAGCGTTGACGGCATGGGACGGAGCGCAGCACGATGACGGAGCAGATCGACGACGGTTCACCCGACGCCTCGACTGACGGACCCGAGAAGGACGCCAAGTCCGCTCCCGCGGACCGGGAGCAGTCGGGCCCGTTCGATGAGGCCGAAGCGCGGGCCGTGCGTCCGTACATCGACCTCGGCGCGATCAAGATCCTGCCGCGTGAGGGCCTGAATCTGCGCCTCGAGGTGGAGGAGCAGACCAAGCGCATCGTCGCTGTCGGCCTTGACTACGCTGGTTCTACTCTGCAGGTCCAGGCTTTTGCAGCGCCTCGATCGACCGGTCTGTGGAACGAGACCCGAGACCAGATTCGCGCGCAGATCCGCCAACAGGGCGGTCGCGTCGAAGAGCGCCAGGGCCCGCTCGGGCCAGAGCTCCTCGCGGAAGTGCCGGTTGTGGCCGGAACCGATCCGTCGGCAGGTAAGCGCATCGCGCGCTTCATCGGTGTGGACGGACCCCGGTGGTTCCTGCGTGGCGTCGTCGGCGGCGCCGCGGCCACCGATGTGGAGGCTGCAGCACAGATCGAGGATCTGTTCCGCTCGATCGTCGTGGTGCGCGGGACCACCCCGATGCCCCCCCGAGACCTGATCCCGCTTCGAATGCCCGCAACGCCGGGTACCGCGTGAGCACTCCACGCTCGGGCGCCGATGACTCGGCGCACCCCGAAGAGTCAGGGCCTTCCCCGGCAGGCGGAGAGCAGCCGCGGGTCTCGGATGCCGTGAGCGCCGCTCTCGGCGAGGCTGCTCGTCGGGCGGGGCTCGACCCCACGCAGGATGTCACGACCGGGCGCGCTGTCTGGGCTGCGATCGGCGGCTGGCGCGGCATCCTCGAATCGGTTCTGCCGAGCCTTGCCTTCCTCGTGCTGTACACGCTCACGAGCGAACTAGTGCTTTCGCTCGGAGTGTCGGTGGGGCTCGCGCTGGTGTTCACCGTGGCACGTCTCATTGCGCGCTCGTCGCTGAACGCTGCTCTCGGGGGCTTGATCGCCGCCGCCGCCGCCGCCGCACTTGCCCTCTGGACGGGAAGGGCCGAGGACAACTTCGTCCTCGGCTTCGTCACCAACGCCATCTACGGATCAGCGTTTCTCGTGTCAGCCCTGGTGGGCTGGTCACTGATCGGACTCGCGGTGGGATTTCTCATGGGCGAGGGCACGGCCTGGCGGCGCAACCCGCGCAAGCGCCGGGTGTTCTTCTGGCTGTCGATCGCCTGGGCAGCCCTCTTCGCTGCACGCCTGATCGTGCAGCTGCCGCTCTATTTCGCGGGAGACGTGACCGCGCTCGGAACGACAAAGCTGATGATGGGCATTCCGTTGTTTGCCCCACTCATCGCCGTGACCTGGCTGGTGGTTCGGGCGCTGTATCCGCGCCGCACCGAGTGATAGCATTTATCTTGACGTCAAGATACTTTTCCGCGTCGGACCCGGTAAGGCTCACCTTGCTGGCAGGGTCCGAAGCTGACGAACAAGATGGGGAGCGAATGGCTTCCTGCCTCCGCCGACGAAGGAGCACACATGTCCACCGTTGACAGCTTCGGTGCCAAGAGCACACTGACAGTCGGGGAGACCGACTACGAAATCTTCCGGATCGACTCGGTCGCCGGGTACGAGAAGCTTCCCTTCAGCTTGAAGGTGCTCATGGAGAACCTGCTTCGCACCGAAGACGGCGCGAACGTGACCAAGGAGCAGATCCAGGCCCTCGGCTCATGGAACCCGGATGCCGAGCCTGACACCGAGATCCAGTTCACCCCCGCGCGCGTGGTCATGCAGGACTTCACCGGTGTTCCCTGCATCGTCGATCTCGCGACGATGCGCGAGGCCGTGACCGACCTCGGTGGGGATCCCGCCAAGATCAACCCGCTTTCGCCCGCCGAGATGGTGATCGACCACTCGGTGATCGCTGACCTCTTCGGAACGCCCAACGCACTCGAGCGCAATGTCGAGATCGAGTACGAGCGCAACGGCGAGCGTTACCAGTTCCTGCGGTGGGGCCAGACCGCCTTCGACGACTTCAAGGTCGTTCCCCCCGGCACCGGCATCGTGCACCAGGTGAACATCGAGCACCTTGCGAAGGTCGTGTACGACCGTGAGGTCGGCGGTGTGCTCCGCGCCTACCCCGACACGTGCGTCGGTACCGACTCGCACACCACCATGGTCAACGGTCTCGGCGTGCTCGGTTGGGGAGTGGGCGGCATCGAGGCCGAGGCCGCCATGCTCGGTCAGCCGGTCTCCATGCTCATCCCGCGAGTCGTGGGCTTCAAGCTCACCGGCTCGATCCCGGCGGGCGTGACCGCCACGGATGTCGTGCTCACGATCACCGACATGCTCCGCAAGCACGGCGTGGTCGGCAAGTTCGTCGAGTTCTATGGCGAAGGTGTGGCATCCGTTCCCCTGGCCAACCGCGCGACCATCGGCAATATGAGCCCCGAGTTCGGTTCGACCGCTGCCATGTTCCCGATCGACGATGTCACGCTCGACTACCTGCGCCTCACCGGCCGCGACGAGCAGACCGTCGCGCTGGTCGAGGCCTACGCGAAGCAGCAGGGGATGTGGCACGACCCGGCACGGGAGCTCGTCTTCAGCGAGTACATGGAGCTTGACCTCGGTACCGTCGTCCCCTCGATCGCCGGCCCGAAGCGCCCGCAGGATCGCATCCTGCTTTCTGAGGCGAAGGCGCAGTTCGAGAAGGACATTCTCAACTACGCCGCGCCGACGTCATCGGATTCGATCGTCGACCTCGAGTCGCAAGGCTCCTTCCCGGCATCCGACCCGGGCGGGGAGCCCGGAGACGAGGACGGTCACGTGCACGACGTCCTCATCTCATCCGGCGGCCCCGTCGCGGCATCGAAGCCCGTGAAGGTGACCACGCCCGAGGGCCAGAGCTACCTGCTCGACAACGGCGCGGTAACCCTCGCCGCGATCACCTCCTGCACGAACACCTCGAACCCGTCGGTCATGCTTGCGGCAGGTCTGCTGGCGAAGAAGGCCGTCGACAAGGGCCTCAAGCGCAAGCCGTGGGTCAAGACGACCCTGGGCCCGGGCTCGAAGGTTGTCACCGACTACTACGAGTCATCGGGCCTCGACAAGGCGCTGGAGGGGCTCGGCTTCTACACGGTCGGCTACGGCTGCACGATCTGCATCGGCAACTCCGGTCCGCTCATCGACGAGGTCTCGGCAGCGATCAACGACAACGACCTCGCGGTGACCGCGGTGCTCTCGGGCAACCGGAACTTCGAGGGTCGCATCAGCCCAGACGTCAAGATGAACTACCTGGCCTCTCCGCCCCTCGTGGTGGCCTACGCCCTCGCCGGTTCGATGAACTTCGACTTCGAGACCGACCCGCTTGGCAAGGACCAGGACGGGAACGACGTCTTCCTGAAGGACATCTGGCCCTCGACCGACGAGGTCCAGGAGGTCATCGACTCGTCGATCTCGCGTGAGCAGTTCATCAAGCAGTACGCGACAGTGTTCGACGGTGACGAGCGGTGGCGCAGTCTTCCCACCCCGGATGCCGCGCAGTTCGAATGGGACCCGAACTCCACCTACGTTCGCAAGGCCCCGTACTTCGACGGCATGACGATGGAGCTCACCCCCGTAAGCGACATTCGCGGAGCACGCGTGATGGCTACCCTCGGTGACTCGGTGACGACCGACCACATCAGCCCCGCCGGAAACATCAAGGCGGGAACCCCCGCCGCCCAGTATCTGGCAGAGCACGGCGTCGCGCAGAAGGACTTCAACTCCTACGGCTCGCGCCGCGGAAACCACGAAGTCATGATCCGCGGCACGTTCGCCAACATCCGGCTGAAGAACGAACTTGTCGCTGCCGTCAACGACGGTCAGGTCGTCGAGGGCGGATACACGCGCGACTTCACGCAGGAGGGCGGCCCGCAGTCCTACATCTACGACGCGAGCATGAACTACCAGGAGCGCGGTATTCCGCTGGTGGTCTTCGGCGGCAAGGAGTACGGCTCCGGTTCATCGCGCGACTGGGCTGCCAAGGGAACGAACCTGCTGGGCGTGAAGGCCGTCATCACCGAGAGCTTCGAGCGTATCCACCGCTCGAACCTCATCGGGATGGGTGTCGTGCCGCTGCAGTTCCCCGCCGGGGAGAGCTGGAAGTCTCTCGGCCTGGACGGCACCGAGGTCATCAGCATCACCGGCCTCGAGCAGCTCAACGAAGGCGTGACACCCAAGACGGTGCGGGTGACCGCCGAGCCGAGCGAGTTCTCGCCGGAGGGCAAGCAGACCATCGAGTTCGACGCGATCGTTCGCATCGACACCCCGGGAGAGGCTGACTACTACCGTAACGGCGGCATCCTCCAGTACGTGCTGCGCTCGCTCGTCTGAGGTTCATCACGGCGCTGTCGACGTTCATCGCTGGGCGGGATCGAAACACGAGTGTGCTCGATCCCGCCCAGCGGTGCCTCGATAGACTTGCCAGATCGCATCCCAGCTGGGATGCGACCCGACGGGAGGAGTGAGATGGCTCTGCTGCCCACGATCCGCTCACCACGGGATCTGGACGCGCTCACGACGGATCAGCTGGGCGAACTCGCAGAAGAGGTGCGCGCGTTTCTCGTCGAGAACGTCGCCCGTACGGGAGGCCACCTCGGGCCGAACCTCGGAGTGGTTGAGCTGACCATCGCGCTCCATCGGGTGTTCTCGTCACCCGATGACCCGATCATCTTCGACACCGGGCACCAGTCGTATGTCCACAAACTCCTCACGGGGCGTCAGGATTTCTCACAGCTGCGCAGCCGTGATGGGCTCGCCGGCTACCCTCAGCGCTCGGAAAGTGAACACGACGTCGTCGAGTCGTCGCACGCCTCCAGCTCCCTGAGCTGGGCTGACGGAATTTCGCGGGCTTTCGCGCGAACAGGTCGTCGAGATCGGCACGTGGTGGCCGTTGTCGGTGATGGCTCGCTGACGGGCGGCATGACCTGGGAAGCGCTCAACAACATCTCGGACGACAACGATCGCAATCTGGTCATCGTCGTCAACGACAACGGACGCTCGTACGCACCGACGATCGGCGGCATGGCGCGCTATCTGAATCGTGTACGTACGGCATCCAGCTACGAGACGCTGCGTAAACGATCCGACCGGATATCCAGCCGACTCGGGCCTGCAGCTCGCGCCTTCTACCGGGGGGTGCGCGGCGGAACGCGGGGATTCCTTTCCCGATTCACCAATAACGAGGCGTTGTACTCCAACCTCGATATCAAGTACCTCGGCCCGATCGACGGCCACGACCTGCCGATGCTGCTCGAAACACTCGAGCTCGCGAAGGAGCACGGGGCGCCTGTCATCGTGCACGCGATCACCGAGAAGGGTCGCGGTTACGAACCAGCCCTTCGCGACGTCGCGGACCAGTTCCATGCTGTGGGCAAGATCGACCCCGTTTCGGGTGAGCCGGTCGGTGGGTCGGGCGCATCGGCCTGGACCGATGTCTTCGCCCAGGAGCTCGTGGAGGTGGGAACCGAGCGCGAAGACGTGATCGCCATCACCGCTGCGATGCTGCGCCCCACCGGTCTGCAACCGTTCGCAGAGCGCTTCCCGCAGCGGGTCTACGACGTCGGCATCGCTGAACAGCACGCCGTTGCGTCAGCCGCGGGTCTCGCCTTCGGGGGCCTGCATCCGGTCGTGGCGATCTACGCCACCTTCATGAACCGTGCGTTCGACCAGGTCATGATGGATGTCGCTCTGCACCGCGCGGGCGTCACCTTCGTTCTCGATCGCGCCGGTGTCACCGGGCCCGACGGTCCGAGCCACCACGGCGTGTGGGACCTTGCCATGCTCCAACTCGTCCCGAACATCCGGATCGCTGCCCCGCGGGACGCGGAGCGCCTGCGCGAAGAGTTCCGCGAGGCTGTCGCGGTGTCTGATGCACCCACGGTCGTGCGCTTCCCGAAGGGGTCAGTGCTTCCCGACCTTCCCGCCGTAGAACGTCTCGAGGATGGCGTCGATATCCTTACAAGGGGAGGCGCGGAGGACGTTCTGCTGGTGGGCATCGGCCCCATGGCGCACATTGCTATGGACGTCGCCAGCCGCCTGCGCGCCCAAGGGATCGGCGCGACGGTCATCGACCCGCGCTGGGTGATCCCCGTACAGCGTTCTGTCATCGACCTCGCCGCCGCGCACCGGCTCGTGATCACGATCGAAGACGGCATCCGTGTCGGCGGGATCGGGACGCGCGTGCGCCAGGTCCTGCGCGAGGCGGGCGTCGATACCGCCGTTGATGAGCTCGGCCTTCCGGATGAGTTCATCGCCCATGCAAGCCGTGAGCAGATCCTCGAGGATGCGGGGCTGGTCGCCAGCAAGATCGCTCAGGATGTGGTCGCTCAAGTTCTCGGCACCAGAATTCCGATCGCGCGCCGCGCTGAAAACAGCTCCGATTTCGTCGCCGAGTTCGCCCGGCGCCGCGACTGACGCAACAACGGCAAACGAGGAGGGGCCCGGCT
>NZ_DCBW01000026.1:44851-80960 GCF_002313585.1 Microbacterium sp. UBA1097
AGCCGGGCCCCTCCTCGTTTGCCGCCAGGTCAGACGGCGGCGATTCCTCGGATCGGAGGTTCGTGGAAGGTACCCCCGAACACGCGCTGAGATGCGCCCTCGCGATCAAGGTACGGCGATGCGCCCCCGTCGATGAAGGGCCAGCCGGCGCCGAGGATCAGGCAGAGATCGATGTCTTCAACCTCGGGTACGACGCCCTCATCGAGCATGATGCGGATCTCCTGCGCCAACCCGTCCTGGACGCGGCGGAGAATCTCGTCTTCGCCTGCCGGGGCGGTACCCACGGCCGGCTTGAGGATCTTCTCGGCAGGCTTCGTCCAACCGGTGACCTTGCCGTTCTTGTCCTTCTCCACGACCTGGGGCAGCTCCGCCAGCTCGTGGAAGTTCTCGTTGGCGTAGAAGCGTTCGGGGAAAGCGGAAGCCATGGTGTCCTGCACATGCGCAGCGACCTTCCAGCCGACGAGGTCGATGAGCTGGAAGGGACTCATCGGTAGCCCCAGAGGGCTGAAGGCCTTCTCGACCGTGAGCAGCGGCGTGCCCTCGTACACGGCCCGAGCAGCCTCGCCCATGACCTTCGCGAGGAGGCGATTGACGACGAAGCCCGGGGCATCGGCCGTCAAGACGGCGTTCTTGCCCAGACCCTTGGCCACAACGAAGGCAGTCGACAGCGCCGCCTCGTCGGTGGTGGGGGTCTTCACGATTTCGATCAGCGGCATCACCGCCACCGGGTTGAAGAAGTGGAATCCCACGAGCCGCTCCGGGTGCTCGAGCTTCGCTCCGATTTCTTCGACCGACAGCGACGACGTGTTTGTCGCGAGGATCGCGTCGTCGGCGATGATCTTCTCGATCTCACCGAAGACCTGCTGCTTGACCCCGACCTCTTCGAAGACCGCTTCGATCACGAAGTCGCAGTCGGCGTACTCGCTCTTATCGGTGGTGCCATGGATGAGAGCACGCAGGCGGTTCGCGGCATCCCCGTCGAGTCGCCCCTTCTGCTCGAGCTTGCCGATCTCGTCGTGGATGTAGGCGAGTCCCTTATCGACGCGCGCCTGATCGAGGTCGGTGATCAGGACGGGAACCTGGAGTTTGCGCACGAACAGCAGCGCGAACTGGCTGGCCATGAGTCCTGCCCCGATGATCCCGACCTTCTGCACCTTCTTTGCCAGTGCCTTGTCGGGCGCACCGACGGGGCGTTTAGCGCGCTTCTGAACGAGGTCGAACGCATACATGGATGCCGCGAACTGATCACCGGTGATGAGATCGGTCAGCGCCTCATCTTCGCGGGCGAAGCCCTCTGCTTTCGTGCCGCCCTTGGCCTTATCAAGCAGATCGAGTGCGACATAAGGGGAGCGGGGCACCGTGCCGATGCGGCTCTCCAGCATCCCGCGCGCCATCTTGATGGCGATCGGCCACTTGGTGAGACGCTCGATCTTGCCCGGCTCGTTCTTGCGTTCGACCTTGACGGAGCCGGTGAGGACGCCATCGGCCCAGCGCAGTGAATCCTCAAGGTAATTCGCTGCCGGGAAGATGGCATCCATGATGCCGAGGTCGTAAGCCTGCTGGGGCTTGAGTACCCGGTTCTGCTTCAGCGGGTTGGAGACGACGACTTCGAGCGCGTTCTCGATACCGATGAGGTTGGGGAGCAGGTACGCTCCACCCCAGCCGGGAATGATGCCGAGGAACACCTCGGGGAGCGCGATAGCGGCCGCCGAAGCATCCACCGTGCGATACGTGGAGTTCAGCGCGATCTCGAGCCCGCCGCCGAGCGCGAGACCGTTCACGAAAGCGAAGCTGGGTACGCCGAGGCTCGAGAGCTTGCCGAGGACCTGATGGCCCCGCTGCGCGATCAGTTTGGCGATAGCGGCCGAGGGAACCCGAGAGACGTCGCTCAGGTCGGCACCGGCGGCAAGAATGTACTGCTTGCCCGTGATGGCCAGAGCATCGATCTCGCCGGCCGCGGCGCGAGCGGCGAGAGCGTCGAGTGTTTCCCCGAGCTCCTTGAGCGTTGCCGGTCCGAGCGTGTTGGGCCGCGTGTGATCACGCCCGTTGTCGAGGGTGACAAGGGCCAGCACCTTGCCGGAGGCCAGACGCACGTCGGTCACCAGCGAGTGCGTGATGACCTCGCCGTCGGTGAGGTCATCCAGCGGCGAGAAGTCGATCTCGTCGTAGTTGGTCATGGCGGCGAACTCCTACTTCTTCTTCTTGCCGTTGTAGTGCGGGTTTTCCCAAACGACCGAACCGCCCTGCCCGAGACCCACGCACATGGCGGTCAAGCCGTACCGGACGTCGGGGCGTTCGGCGAACTGTGCCGCAAGTTGGATCATCAGCCGCACGCCGGATGCCGCGAGCGGGTGCCCCAGAGCAATGGCGCCACCCCACTGGTTCACGCGAGGGTCGTCATCCGCCACGCCGAAGTGATCGAGCAGTGACAGCACCTGCACGGCGAAGGCCTCGTTGAGTTCGAACAGCCCGATGTCATCGATCGTCAGGCCGGCTTTCTGAAGCGCCTTCTCGGTAGAAGGAATGGGCCCGATGCCCATGATTTCGGGCTGCACTCCCGCGAAAGCGAAAGACACCAGTCGCATCTTGGGGGCGAGCCCGAACTGCTTGACCGCGTCGCCGCTGGCCAGGAGCCCCATCGTGGCCCCGTCTGTGAGCGGTGATGACGTGCCCGCGGTAACGCGCCCGTGCGGGCGGAACGGGGTCTTCAGCGATGCGAGCCCTTCCATCGTCGTCTCCGGGCGGCGACCCTCATCCTCCGTCGCGAGCCCCCAGGCACCCTCAGCAGTCTTGATCGCGACGGGGACGAGATCAGGCTGGATCTTTCCGGCGTCATAGGCTGCCTGCGCCTTCTGCTGACTCCTCATGCCGAAGCGGTCGGCGCGCTCCTTGGTGAGCTGCGGGAAGCGGTCATGCAACCGCTCAGCGGTGACGCCCATGTTCAGCGCGCCCGGATCGACCATCTTCTCCGCGACGAAGCGCGGGTTGGGGTCGGCGTTGGAGCCGATCGGGTGGCGGCCCATGTGCTCAACGCCGCCGGCGATCGCAAGGTCATACATGCCGAAACCGATCGAGCCGGCCATCGTGGTGACACTCGTCATCGCCCCGGCACACATGCGGTCGATCGCGAAGCCAGGAACGGTCATCGGCAGTCCGGCGAGGATCGCCGCAGACCTGCCGAGCGTCAGTCCCTGATCGCCGGTCTGTGATGTCGCGGCGATCGCAACATCGTCAATGCGGTCTTTCGGAACGTCGGGATTGCGTTCCATCAGTCCGATGATCGCTTTGACTGCCAGGTCGTCAGCCCGGGTGTTCCAGTACATGCCCTTCTCGCCCGCGCGCCCGAATGGGGTGCGCATACCGTCGACGAAGAAGACGTCCGATATTTCGGCCACTCTGCCTCCAAGGATTGGGAATGACGCCAGCCTAGGAAGGCGTCAAAACGGCGCGGAATCGGTTGGGTCGAACCTACGAAGCGCTCTCGGAGGCCTCCGGCGAGGGTTGACCGGATTCCACAAAGGCTTCGGCGATCACCTGTGCAGTCTGCTCAATTTGCCAGGGTCGCGCACCGAGTTCCGACAGCGCTGCGCCGATGGACTCGGCGTCGATCGACGCCGGGGGAGCCCAGGCGACGCGTCGGAGCAGCTCCGGGGTGAGGAGGTTCTCGACCGGCATGTGCAGCGACTGCGCGAGTTCGTCGATCGCCGGCTTGGCGGCCTTCAGACGGGCGTCAGCCTCGGGCGCGCGATCGGCCCACGCCCTTACCGGCGGGATCGTGTCGGTGTTTCGCACCCGTTCGGGTGGCAGGTCGGGGTCGGCGCGTCCTGCTTCGAATGCTGCCCACCACCGATCGAGCTCGGAGCGGCTGGCTCGGCCGGTGAACTCTTTGACCGCCGCGAGCTGCTGCTTGGTCTTCGGGTCGGCCAGGATAGCCGCGACCAGAGCACGGTCGGGCACGAGTCGCCCTGGCGAGACATCCTGCGTGATCGCTAGTTCTTCACGGGCGAGCCACAGCGCCCGCGCGATCGCGAGCCCCCGGCGTCCACGCACCGTGTGGAGACCACTGAGCCGGCGCCAGGGATCCTCCCGCGGCGGTTTGGGCTCCCGGGTGAGGACCGCAGAGAACTCCTGCGCCGCGAACGCCGTCTTGCCGGCATCCGCGAGCTGCTCGACAAGGATGTCGCGCACATCGATCAGGTACTCGACATCGAGCGCGGCGTACTCGAGCCACGCCTGCGGAAGAGGACGAGTGGACCAGTCGGATGCCGAGTGTGCCTTTGCCAGGGTGACGCCGAGGGTTTCTTCGACGACGGCACCCAGGCCCACACGCTCTCGTCCGAGAAGTCGTGATGCCAGTTCGGTGTCGAAGATCGTCGGCGGCTCGAGGCCGAGCTCGCGCAGGGAAGGCAGGTCCTGACTGGCGGCGTGAAAGACCCACTCGAGGTCACCGATTGCCTGTTGCAGTGACGTGAAGTCGGCACCGACAGCTGGTGGGTCGACCAGGAAGACGCCGGCGCCACGGCGGAAGAGTTGAACGAGGTAGGCGCGCTGCGAGTAGCGGAATCCGGAGGCGCGCTCGACGTCGACGGCCACCGGGCCTTCGCCTGCTGCGAGCTCAGCGGCGGCACGATGCAACTCGTCGGCATCCGTGATGACGGTGTACTCAGCCACGGCTCACCCGGCGGGACGTCACCGTTGCGATCTGCTCAGAGCCGGGCGGGAGCCCCGCCAGCATGCAGACGAGCTCTGCCCAGGCCTCGACATGCGCGGTGAGGTTCGCAGTCGGTGTCCAGGATGCGCGCAACTCGATCTGAGCGCCGTCACCCTCGTCGGCAAGACTCCCGAATCCTTTGGAGAGGGTTTTCGTGGCGGTTCCGGAGGGAGAGTGGTACGTCGCAGCGTGAGCCTGGAGGGCGTCGGTGAGCCATGACCACGTCACATCCGCCAGCAGGGCATCCATGCCGATTTCGGGCTCGAGCGGTGCCTGCGCAAAGCACACGATGCGCCAGGTGCCGTTCCACTGGGCGGGCTCATCCGGGTCGTGCAACAGGATGAAGCGACCAGTTCCGTAGGCTGAATCATTGCCGGATGCCTCGGGCCTCACGTCCGCAGCCAACGCAAGCGCATGAGGAGCAAGGCCTGCTGGTGCGGGGATCTCCCGGACCGTGAGGTCGTCACGAAAGGTGGCCTCGCGAATCACCGCGGCCACGTCGTCGAATGCCACCCCCGACAGAAGGTCTCCGGTCACCCCGACAGACTAGAGTGAGGACCCCATGGTCGAGTCCAGGCGCGCCGCCTCCCCACAGTACGTCGTTGTCGTCAAGGCGGCCCTTGCGGTGATCTCGCTGGCCCTCGGCGCTGCCCTCGCGCTGTGGGGCGGGATCGCCGTCCGAATGGCGAGGAAGGTGGTCACGCCGGCAGCGCGCATCCCCGATTGCCGCATCCTCGAACTTGATACCTCTGCCCAGACCATCACGCTGACGCGCACTCCCGACACCGAACTCGCTGGCCGGTATGGCCTGTTCACGACGGGCACCGAGCGCTACCTCAAACTCGGATCCGTGCTGTCGGAGACAACCGACACCGTCAAGCGGAAGCTCCTCACTCACGTCGGTCCTCAGGCTCGGATCGTTAGGGATGCCGCATTCAGCGGGTGGTACTACGAGCGCCCCGAGGAACTGCATCTGCCCTTCAGCCCCGAGCTCGTCGGCTCCGCACTCGGTCCCTGCCCCGCGTGGTTGTTCCCCGCCGGTGAGGGGGACATCTGGGTGATCCAGGTGCACGGGCGCGGCACCACTCGCGCGGAGTGCCTGCGCGCCGTGCCGATCTTCCACGGGCTCGGTATCACCTCGCTGGTCGTCTCGTATCGCAACGACGGCGAGGCGCCCCGCAGCCGCTCCGGCACCTACACGCTCGGAGCCACCGAGTGGCGCGACGTCGACGCCGCTGTCGGCTTCGCCCGCCGCCGGGGGGCGAAGCGAGTCATCATCATGGGGTGGTCCATGGGAGGAGCGATCGCACTGCAGCTCGCCCTGAACTCGGCCCATCGGGATCTTATCGTCGGCCTCGTTCTTGACTCGCCCGTCGTGGACTGGCGCATCGTGCTCGACTATCAGGCTCGGCAACTCGGGCTGCCTCCGGCGGTCACGCGGCTGGCGATCACCGTCCTCGGTGCCGACTGGGCGACCGCGCTCACGGGCGCGGGGTCGGCGATCCCGTTCCGCCGCCTCGATGTGCTTGCTCGCGCGGCAGAGCTCCGGCATCCGATTCTCATCCTTCACAGCGACGATGACGGGTTCGTCCCCTCCGACGCATCCCACGATCTGGTGGTCGCACGCCCGGACCTCGTGGAGCTCGACGTGTTCAGCGTTGCCCGCCACACGAAGCTGTGGAATCACGACCAGGAGCGCTGGACGGGCCGCATCACACGGTGGCTCACCGAGCGCGCGTTCGTCAGCGAGCGCGCAGCCGCAGATACGTGAAGCCCGCGTCGTCGACGAGGTGACCCGCGATCTCCGTCTCGACGGCGGTGTGGATGCCCAGGAACGGATGATCGGCGGGCGTCAGCGCGGGCGCGACAGTGATGCAGTACTCGTCGATGATCCCCGACTCCGCGAACTGTCGAGCCAGCGACGGTCCACCCTCGCACACGAGGCGACGAAGGCCCCGGTCTCGGAGAGCGTCGACGATCTGCTGCGGTGTCGTTTCATCGGCGGGCAGTCCGACGACCTCGGCGGAAGGGTGAGCGACTGAGGCTTCGACCTGCTCCGTCCGTGACGCGGGACACAGGACGATGAGGCGCTGGCCCGCCTCGTCCGGGACTCGCAACCCCTCGAGTGAGCCAGAGCGCGTCACGACCGCAAGAGTGGCGGACCGGGGGAGAAGGTAGCTCTCGGCGCGAACTGTCTGCGCCCCGACGATCACGGCATCCGCCGCCGCGCGGATGGCGCTGAGAATTAGCCGGTCCGCTCCTCCGGTGAGCGTCTCGCTGGTGCCGTCACCGCCGACGGCGGATCCGGTGAGGGAGGTGATCATGTTCAGCCGCACAGTCTCCGCCTCCGCCGACCCGTAGCGCGCGGCGATCCACGCGCGTGCTGCATCACGATCGGCATCGATGTCGATCGTGTCGAGGCTTCGGGGAGACAGCTCGGTCACGATCATGGAGAGATCCTCTCTGTGCCCACGGGAGTTCGCTCGGGGGAGTCTTCGGGTGCGCGGGGCGCGGCGACAGCCCGCGTAAGGTAGGAGGGTCCTCCCGCCCCCCTGACTCTAGGCGGCACGCGGCCAGCCCGCATCCGTCTCCGCCGCGGAAGCAACCCATGCCAGCATCCGGCCCCACCGGCATCGTCCACCTCGCAACGCGTTCGCCCGAACTCTCCGGCGACCAGATGGTGGCGTCACTCACGCCTCCGCCGCAGTTCGCGCACGCGTCTTTCGAGTCGTACCGCGCCGACCCGGCCTTCCCGTCACAGCAGGAGGCGAAGGAGATGCTCATCGCCTTTGCCGGTGGACGACCCGACGCGCCGCGCGGGGGGCTGTTCCGGCGCCGCCCTAAGCAGCCCGAACTGAAGCCCGGCGTGTACCTCGACGGCGGGTTCGGGGTCGGCAAGACGCACTTGCTCGCCGCGATCCACCATGCGATGCCGGTGCGGCGGAAGTACTTCGGATCGTTCATCGAGTACACGGCGCTGGTCGGGGCCCTGGGCTACCAGAACGTCGTCAAACTCTTCACCGGCGCCGACCTTCTGTGCATCGACGAGTTCGAACTCGATGATCCCGGCGACACGATGGTCATGACGCGTCTGCTGGGCGAGCTGGTCGCCACGGGAACCCGGCTGGCGGCGACATCGAACACCCCACCCAATGCGCTCGGTGAGGGGCGATTCGCGGCGCAGGACTTCCTGCGTGAGATCCACGCGATGGCCGAGAGTTTCCAGACCATACGGATCGACGGCACCGACTACCGTCACCGCGACGTAGACGGACACGCGGTGGCCCTGGAGGCTGCCGACTACGAAGCGGCAATCCAATCGGCATCCGGCGAGGCACTGGTCAGCGACGACGCCTTCGACGATGTGGTCGCTCAGTTGGCGCGCGTGCACCCTTCCCGGTACATCCGTCTCATCGAGGGGGTGTCGTTGGTGGGTCTGCGTGACGTGTCGGTGTTCACCGATCAGTCCGCAGCGCTGAGGTTCGTCGCTCTCGTCGACCGCATCTATGACGCGCAGATCCCGATTCGGGCCACCGGCATCACCCTGGACCGGGTGTTTCCGGAGGAAATGCTGGCCGGTGGGTATCGCAAGAAGTATCTCCGGGCGATCTCGCGCCTGGTCGCATCGACGCTCGCGTGAATTTCGTGGCGACCTCGGGGTCGCCCGAAACCTGATGTTTACCTGAGCGTCGGTCGTGTAACAGACGCGAAACACGGGGCGCCCTCTGGTCGAAACCGGTCGCCGCGAGACTGGCTCCGCAAGTGCATCGGCTACCCGCGTCGGTGCAGCTTTCGACACACGACACGAATTGAGGACTCTCAATGGATGCTGGAACTCTCGCCTGGGGTATTACCTCATCGGCGCTAGTCCTGTTCATGACGCCCGGCGTCGCCTTCTTCTACGGTGGTCTCGTCAAGGCGAAGAGCGTCATCAGCATGATGATGATGAGCTTCGGCGCGATGGCTCTGATCGCTGTGCTTTGGATCCTGTACGGATTCAACATGGCCGCCGTGAGCGACCCCTGGGCTTTCGCAGGAAACCCCTTCTCGAACTTCGCACTCTCGTCGCCTGAGCTCTCGAGCTCCGACTTCGTGCTCGCGCTCTTCGGCTCCACCTTCGCGATCATCACGGTGGCCCTGATCTCGGGCGCCATCGCTGACCGCGCCCGGTTCGGATCGTGGATGATCTTTGCCGGTGTGTGGGCAACAGTCGTCTACTTCCCTGTGGCCGCATGGGTTTGGGGCGGCGGCTGGATCATGAACCTCGGCACCACGCTGTTCGGCGAGGAGTCCGGTATCGCGGTTCTTGACTACGCGGGTGGTACTGCCGTTCACATCAACGCGGGTGCTGCAGCTCTTGCCCTGGCGCTCGTGCTCGGCAAGCGCATCGGCTTCCAGAAGGGCATCCAGAAGCCGCACAACGTGCCGCTGGTCATGCTCGGCGCGTCGATCCTGTGGTTCGGCTGGTTCGGCTTCAACGCGGGTGCAGAGGCGAACTGGCTCAACGGTGACGGCTCGTACGGCGCAATGGGCCCCGACTCGCTCGCTGGCGTCATCGTCATCAACACGCTCGGTGCAACCGCTGCCGCCATCATCGGTTGGCTGATCGTCGAGAAGTTCAAGGACGGCAAGGCCACGTCGGTCGGCGCCGCCTCGGGTGCCGTCGCCGGTCTCGTCGCAATCACCCCCGCGTGTGCGTTCCTGACCCCCGGCTGGGCGCTCCTGCTTGGTCTTGTCACCGGTGTCATCTGCGCCTTCGCGATCGAGCTCAAGTGGAAGCTCGGCTACGACGACTCGCTCGACGTTGTCGGCATCCACCTCGTCGGTGGTGTCGTCGGAACGCTGTACCTCGGCTTCTTCGCAACCGAGACGGGTCTGTTCCTCGGCGGCGGCTTCGAGCAGCTCGCGGTGCAGGCGATCGCAGCCTTCGGTGTCTTGATCTACTCCTTCGTCGTCGCCTGGATCCTGGGCTTCGCCATCGAGAAGACGATCGGTTTCCGCATCAAGAACGAGGACGAGCTCGCCGGTGTCGACACCAGCGTGCACGGCGAAGAGGGCTACTCGCTCGCCGAGCAGGTCTGATCTGCCGGGAGTTCGTCTCCCAACCCTCAGGGGCGTCGCGAATGGTTCGCGGCGCCCCTGAGGCGTCTCCGCGCGTCTTCGGCAGCTAGGGTGACCTGGTGAATCGGCTGTCCTCGTTTGTCCGCAAGGTTGCTCGTGCGCTCACGCCGCCGGTGCGCAGAAACGTGCGCACGGATGCCGCCCCCGACGCGCCGCCGCTCACCGTCCGCACCCGGCTCATTGCCTCACCTGGCGCGAACGGCCTGAAGATCAGCTATGCACCCGACGCGGACGGGGACGCTGACGCCGGCGAGATCGTGTGGACCTGGGTGCCTTACGCCGAAGGCGACGGGCGAGGCAAGGATCGGCCAGTCCTCGTGATCGGGCGCCAGGACGCCGATCACGTCTATGCCGTACGACTGACCAGCCAACCGCACGACGGCGAGGGAGGCTACATCGCGATCGGCTCAGGGCCGTGGGATGGGCGAGGGAGAGCATCCTGGGTCGACATCGAGCAGCTCTACAGTGTGCACCGTCGGGGCATGCGTCGTGAGGCGGCGGCGCTGGATCTCGATCGCTTCGTGCTCGTCGCCAACGCACTGCGCCGCCGTTACGGATGGGACGCCGAGAGGCGCCGATGATGCCGAATGTGGTGGGCGATACCAGACTCGAACTGATGACCTCTTCCGTGTGAAGGAAGCGCGCTACCAACTGCGCCAATCGCCCAAGACCCTCGCGGGCCAAGTCTCTATCCTACCGGATTCCTGGTCGAGCACACGACCGCGGACCCCGACACGCGCGGAGCCGTTTCGGTTTTGCGCGGCGGCGATTCTCGACTAAAGTCGATCAAGCGCCACACGGTGGTGCAATGCGGATGTAGCGCAGTTGGTAGCGCATCACCTTGCCAAGGTGAGGGTCGCGAGTTCGAGTCTCGTCATCCGCTCGAGTGCGGGGCTTCCTTCGGGAGCACGACACGTGGGTCGAACCACACACGGTGGCGTGGCCGAGCGGCTAGGCACCGGCCTGCAAAGCCGTTTACACGGGTTCGAATCCCGTCGCCACCTCGCATGACAACTGAATAGCCTTTTTTAGGCGCGATTGGCGCAGCGGTAGCGCGCTTCCCTGACACGGAAGAGGTCACTGGTTCGATCCCAGTATCGCGCACCACGAACAACGAAAACCCCCGGAGTTCCGGGGGTTTTCTCGTGTGTCCAGGTGGTTGGTTCCGCGCAAGCTCGCTGCGCACTACGCGGCCAGGGCCACCCGGATCGAATTCGCCCAGGGATCCTCGAAGGTAAGTGTCGCGCCGTCATCGGCCACGTCGACACCGTGGTGGCGCATCCGTTCATCGAGCGCGCCGAGGTCGTCACTCGATGGGACCAGGAGATTGACTTCACCGAGGCCCAGCGCGGGCTGACGCCGCCCGGCGCCGCGGCTGTTCCACACGTTCATCGCCATGTGGTGGTGGTAGCCACCGGCGGAGACGAACAGCGCCGAGCCGTGGAAGTCCAGCGTGGCGTCGAACCCCAGCCGGTCGACATAGAAATCGCGCGCTATGCTTACGTCTCCGACGCTGAGGTGGACGTGCCCGACTCGCGCCGCACGGATGCTGTCAGGCTCGGTGGACGGGTCGCTGAGGTGCTCGCGCAGGAACTGATTCGGGTCAAGGAAGAGGGTGTCCATCTCGACCTGTCCGTGCGTCCAGGACCACTGCGTTCGGGCGCGGTCCCAATACAACTCGACACCGTTGCCCTCAGGGTCCGTGAAGTAGAAGGCCTTGCTGACGAGGTGATCGGCGCTGCCGGTGAACGTTCCAGGGGCCCGACGTGCGACCGATGCCACAGCCGAAGCGAGGGCAGTTTCTGTCTCGAACAGGATTGCCGTGTGATACAAGCCCGCCTGCCCGGACGCGGCGTGACGGAGCTCGGGCGTGTGAACAAGGACCAGTACGGGAACGCCGCCACGTCCCAGCGTGGCGGTCGGTCCGGCGTGACTGAGAAGCTGCAGCGGCACCGCCTCGGTGTAGTAGCGGATCATCGCATCCAGGTCTCCGACCTTCAGAGTGACCGCTCCCATGTGGGTTGCTGCCGCGAGCTTGTCAGACATGCCGAACCTTTCGTTCCTGTCGTCCAGAGCCGTTACCGGACGACCGCGAAGCCAGCGGTCCAGCTGGTCTTCTCGGAGGCAGCCAGGGTCAGCTGGAGGAAGCCGATCGCCTCAAGCTCGTGTGCACGCGCCAGAGCGCCGGCGTCAAGCGCTGCAAGCCCACCGGCGGTGACAGCGTTGATCAAGGCAGCTTTCGCGTCAGCGTCGTCTCCGGCGACCAGCACCGTGGTCTTCTCGGTTCCGACCGTTCCAGCCGCCAGGGTAGCCGCGAAGTTCGTGTTGAAGGCTTTGAGGACGCGTGCGCCCGGCAGAGCCTTCTGGAGCTCAGCCGCAGCCGATGAGCCGACCGGCACCACGAGGGAGTCGAACGTCTCGAAGTTCAGGGGGTTCGTGATGTCCACGACGGTCTTGCCCGTCAGCTGCTCGCCGTAGGTTGCTGCGATCGTCTCGAGGGCGCCATACGGGACGGCGAGGACGACAAGGTCGCCCTCGATCGTTGCGTCCGTATCACCGCTGACGATGTGCTGGATCGAGGCGCCCCCGCGAGCGAGGACGCCGGCGATGGCCCCGCCCATGTTTCCGTTGCCGAAGATGGTGATCGTGCTCATGATGTGACCTGCCTTCTCTGAGAGTCCCGCGGGCCTGCGGGAGGTGGATAGCCCAGGCGAGCTATGTGACTGCCCAACATAGTTGTAGCAACAACTATTCCCGTAGAATCGCACAATGCACAGAACCCGATCTTTCACGGCCGAGGAGCGGGCCACCTGGGTTCCGCTTGTTGCCGTGCTCGAACTGCTCCCCAAACAACTGGACACGCAGCTGAAGCGGGATGAACAGCTCAGCCACTTCGACTACTTCGTCCTCTCGCTACTGGCACTCAGCGATGGGCGCACACTGCGGATGAGCACCTTGGCGATCGAGTCAAACGCCACGCTTCCGCGTCTGTCGCATGTCGTCTCACGCCTCGAAGAGCGAGGATTCGTTCGGCGCCTCCCGGCGCCTGAGGACGCGCGTGCGACGGATGTCGAACTCACCAGTGCTGGACGCCGCAAGGTCATCGCGGCCACACCAGGGCACGTCGCCAACGTGCGTTCTTTCGTGCTCGACGCGCTCTCCCCGACCCAGCAGGCGCTGCTGCGCGAGATCGCGGAGATCATTCTTGATCGCCTTGACCCGACCCAGAGTCTCGCTGCGCACGCACGACACGTGCCGGTCGATTCCAGCACGTAACGACGAAGACCCCCGTCCTTCATCGGATGGGGGCCTTCGGGTCGATGTGGATCAGGCCTCGCTCATCGCGAGCTTCTCCTTCTGGCCCTTTGCGGCGTAATACGCGGCACGGGCTGCATCCCGGCGCGCCTGCTCGGCCTGGCCGGCCTCGCGGATCTCCTCCGAGACGGGGTAGTACTCGGTGGTGGGCTTGCCGTGGTACTTCTCGATGTAGGCGTCAAGCTCCGGGCCCGACGTCCAGGATGTGATGAGGCAGTAGCGCGGCTCGTCGCCCTGGTGGTGGACGGCGTGCCAGAGACGCTGCGTGTCGACGATCAACTGAGCACCAGCCGGCAGCGCGATGCGGTACTCGATGCTCGGGTCGGTGCGGTTCTCACGCAGGACGAAGTAGCTGTCCTTGTCATCGGTCAGGTTGAAGAACCCACGAACTACCCAACCGGTGCCGTCGGGGTTGAGGCGGTTGTTGTCGTCCTGGTGGAGGTTGTAGAGGCAGTCGGCGTACGAGTTCGGCTGCAGCTCGATGATGCGGCACCGTCCCACGTTCGCGCCTGGCTCCTTCGCCCGGGCGGTGAGGGTTGGTGCAAGTGCGGTCTGGGAATCGATCCAGACGCCGTCCTTGTCGGTACGGGGCGGCTGGTGGTTCCAGAAGCCGTTGCACTCGATCTCGCCCTTGGCAGAGGCAAGAGGTGCGAAACGAGTGTCACCCGAGGACTTCCAATCCACGTACTCGATGTCGAGCCATTCCTTCGGATCGATCGGATCGTTGTAGCTGTCGAGGACGACAAAGCCGGTCTCGTCGAGAGCGGCGCTCTTGATGTAACCCATAGGGTTTGTGCCTTTCGGTCGGTGAGCCAGCGCGTTTTTACAGGCCCAACGTAGGCAACCCTACCTCCGGCCCTGCGCGGGAACCTGGGCATCCGCGCCGTGATTATTAGACTCGTCGGGGTCGTCCACGCAGCCGGAGGAGACACTCGATGATCACTGCGACGAACATCCGCGCTCACGCCGTGAACACGGTCGCGTGGTTAGCGTCTGCGCAGGCCACGATCGTCGTCCCGGTCTATCAGCGGCAGTACCGCTGGGACATCGGCGGGTGCGAACAGCTCCTCAGCGACATCCGCGCTGTCGCCGATCGGGATGCCGATCAGATGCACTTCATCGGCTCGATTCTCAGCGCCGCCGATTCTTCGAGTCCCCGCTCGGGCGACGACACGGAGGAATGGGTGCTCATCGACGGGCAGCAACGCATCACGACACTGATGCTGCTGGTCGCCGCGCTGTTCCACACCATCCGGGACGAAGACACCGCCCTTGCCGCAGAACTTGAGCGCGTGCTCCTTCACGCTGCCACCGGTGACACGAAGCTTCGGCCTCACCGTGAGTGGGCAGGAGCCTTCCGGGACGTCGTCGTTGGGGCTGCGGATGGTGTCCCCGCGCCCTCACGGTTCGCCGACAACTACGCGTTCTTCCGTAGTCAGATTTCCGCCGATGATGTGGCCCGGGTCTGGCGCGGGCTTCAGCGGCTCGAGCACGTCGCCATTTCGCTGGGCACTGGCGCAAATGCGCAGCAGATTTTCGAGAGCCTGAACTCCACGGGCGAGCCACTGCGCGACCACGAGTTGATTCACAATTACGTGCTCATGGGACTCTCGCATGCCGAGCAGCTGGTCATCGAAGACGAGTACTGGGCTGCCATCGAGCGCAGCACCGGCGATCACATCGCCTCGTTCTGGGCCCACTACCTCGTCATGGTCGGCGGACGCGAGGTCGCCACTACCGCGTCGGGTCGCGGTGTCTACGACGTATTCCGCACTCATTTCCCGCGGCTCGACCCCGTGGCGCTTCGAACCCTGGCAGAACAGTGGCGTTCCTTCGCGCAGCTCTACGCGACGCTGCTTGACCCCGAGGGGGAACCGGATCCCGAAATCCGGGCGCGTCTGCACTACCTCAACACGTTCGGCCGCGGGATGTATCCGCTCGTCATGGCGCTCTACGCGCGCCACCGCGCCGGCGAGATCGAGCGCAACGATCTTCTGAGCGTGCTCGACGATCTGCAGTCGCTCCTCTTGCGCCGCGACGTGGTCAGCGTCGGGTCGGATCGTCTCGTTGCCCGCCTCGTCCGCGCATCACGGGAGGGCATCGACGCACTCGCGGCTGCGATCTCTCGCCAGACCCCGTCCGATGACCGCGTGCGTGTTGCGCTGAAGCACAGCCCGCTGCCGCATCCGGAGTATGTCCTGTCCCGGCTGGCCGACGTCGATCCGGCGCAGGATGACCTCGTCATCGACCACGTCTTCCCGCCAGCGCCGTCGGACGACTGGACCGGCGGCGATGGGCGGCGGTGGAAGGACTACAGCGAGGACGAACAGAACAGTCACCGGGCTCTAGCCGCGACCCTCGGTAACCTCGCGCTGCTCGAGGAGCCCCTTGCCGCCCAGGTCTTCGACGCGGACTTCCCCGATAAGCGCACGGTGTATGGCAGGAGTTCCATGACCGTCACGCAGCCGTTGGCGTCGATCGAGACGTGGGGAACCGCCGCGATCAGCGGTCGGTCAGCGGAGCTCGCTCAGCAGGTGATGACGCTCTGGCGCCGCCGGGGCCCGCTCGTCATCGACGACGATGGGTTGACCCCCATTCTGGATGCGATTCCGCGCCGCGGATGGCCCCGAGGCTGGGAGCGCGAATTCTCGTATGTGGAGTACGTCGGTGAGCACTGGGAAGTTCCCGACATCAAGTACCTCTTCAATCGCATCTTCAAGCGGTTGTGGGCGGATCGGCGTGACGCGGTCATCGCGTACTGCTCCCGGCGAGGTGGGCCCGTCTACAACGAGCGTGCGTGGAACGGTGACTGGGACAGCCTGGATGACGACCATCACCTGTACATGGGGTGGGACTCGCGATACATGATGGCTGCCGTGCAGGGAGTGCTCGAGGAGGCGGGGCTCGCGCCCGAGGTCTTCGTCAAGTACTCGTACATCGGGCAGATCATGTGATCACTCTGGTCGGATGCCCCCGCGCGGCTCGGTAGCCTTGAGACTGACATCGCCCAGGAGTTCGCTGTGACACAACCGCTCGTCCCGTCTGACGTGGCCTATCCCGCCGACGGTTTCGCCCTCTTCCCCGATCGCTCTGTCGTGGCCCTGCGGGTCAACGGCACGTTGCGGGATCTCGCGACGGTTGTGACCGCCGAGGACACGGTGGAGCCCGTGACGATCGACAGCGCCGACGGGCTCGACATCCTTCGACACTCGACAGCGCATGTGCTCGCCCAGGCGGTGCAGCGGATCCGGCCGCAGGCGAACCTCGGGATCGGACCGCCGATCACCGACGGCTTCTACTACGACTTCGGCGTCGAGGAACCGTTCACGCCCGAAGACCTCAAAGCCATCAAGAAGGAGATGGAGCGCATTGTCCGCGAGGGCCAGCGCTTCACTCGACGGGTGGTCACCGAGGATGAAGCACGTGCGGAGCTTGCCGACGAGCCGTTCAAACTCGAACTCATCGGGTTGAAGGGTGGAGGAGCGGATGCCGCCGAGGGTGCGTCGGTCGAGGTCGGCGGTGCGGAACTGACGATCTACGACAACGTGACCCGCGATGGCGAGACGGTCTGGAAGGACCTCTGCCGCGGTCCGCACGTTCCGGGCACTCGCATGATCGGTAACGGCTGGGATCTGACCCGAATCGCCGGCGCCTACTGGCGCGGCAGCGAGAAAAACCCTCAGTTGCAGCGCATCTACGGCACCGCTTGGCCGACGAAAGACGAGCTGCGCGCCTACCAGCACCGTCTCGAAGAAGCTGCGCGGCGCGATCACCGCAAGCTCGGCGCTGAACTGGACCTCTTCTCGTTCCCGGACGAGATCGGGCCGGGACTGGCGGTCTTCCATCCCAAGGGTGGCATCATCCGCTACGAGATCGAGCAGTACATGCGTCAGCGCCTGCTCGCCGCCGACTACGAAATGGTCAACTCGCCCCACATCACCAAGGGCGACCTCTTCATGGCCAGCGGCCACCTCCAGTGGTACGCCGACGGGATGTACCCGCCGATGGAGCTTGACGAGATCGTGGATGCCGAAGGCCACGTCACCCGGCAGGGGCAGGAGTACTACCTCAAGCCGATGAACTGCCCGTTCCACAACCTGATCTTCCGGTCGCGAGGCCGCAGCTACCGTGAACTGCCGCTGCGACTTGCAGAGTTCGGCACGGTCTATCGCTACGAGAAGAGTGGAACCCTTGCGGGTCTCACCCGCGTGCGGGGGATGACGCAGGATGACGCCCACATCTACGTGACCGCCGATCAGGTGCGCGACGAGCTGACGCGAAACCTCGATTTCGTGCTCTCGGTGCTGCGCGACTACGGTCTGCAGGACTTCTACCTCGAGCTGTCCACCAAAGAGGAAGGCAACCCGAAGTTCATCGGTGACGACTCCTTGTGGGCGGAAGCTACCGAGACCCTCCGCGAGGTGGCCGAAGCCTCGGGCCTCGAGCTCGTGCCCGACCCGGGCGGCGCCGCGTTCTACGGACCGAAGATCTCGGTGCAGGCCCGCGATGCGATCGGTCGCACCTGGCAGATGTCGACGATCCAGCTTGATTTCAATCAGCCCGAGCGGTTTGAACTCGAGTACACCGGTCCCGACGGCGCGAAGCACCAGCCGGTGATGATCCACCGCGCGTTGTTCGGCTCGATCGAGCGGTTCTTCGCGATCCTCCTCGAGCACTACGCAGGCGCCTTCCCGGTATGGCTGGCCCCCGTTCAGGTCGTCGGCATTCCCGTCGCCGATGAATATGCCGCCTATCTCGGTTCGTTCATCGACCGGCTCCGCTCCGCGGGCGTCCGAGCGGAGCTCGATCGCAGCGACGACCGCATGCAGAAGAAGATCCGCACGCACACGACCCAGAAGGTCCCGCTTCAGGTCATCGCGGGGGAGCAGGACCGTTCCGCGGGAACCGTCTCATTCCGTTTCCGTGATGGCTCGCAGACGAACGGCATTCCGCTGGATGAGGCGGTCGCGCGCATTGCGGCTGCCATCGAGAGCAAGACGCTCGTCGATACCGCCGAGGACCTGGCATGACGGATGCCGCGGCATCCGGATCGGAGGGAGTGCCGTCGTCCGAGTTCGCCGGGGTGCCCGACGGCTTTCAGCGGCTCTGGACACCTCACCGGATGGCGTACATCCAGGCCGGGGCCGACGCGATGCGCGCCGCCTGCCCGTTCTGCGCCGCACCGGGAAAGCCGGATGCCGACGGCCTGATCGTCCACCGCGGCACGAGCGCCTACGTTCTGCTGAATCTCTTTCCGTACAACTCCGGTCACCTGTTGGTGTGCCCGTACCGCCATGTCGCGACGTACGATCAGGCAACGGCCGAGGAGACCCAGGAGATCGCCGAGCTCACGCAGACAGCTATGCGCGTACTTCGCTCGGTGTCGCGTTGTGACGGCTTCAACATCGGGATGAACCAGGGTGCGGTAGCCGGTGCGGGTGTCGACGAGCACCTGCACCAGCACGTTGTTCCGCGATGGGCCTCGGACGCGAACTTCTTTCCGATCATCGCGCGCACCAAGGCGCTGCCTCAGCTTCTGGGCGACGTGCGCGAGACCCTCGCGGCAGCCTGGCCCGCCGACTGAGCGTAGAGGTCAGCGAACGCGTGCGACCTCGAACTGCATCCGCGGGTGGGCATAAACCTCCTGCGATTCGATGAGTTGCAGTTCCCGCTCGCCCGAGCCGTACGTGTTCTGCAACAGATCGAACACGCTTGAGACCGTCCGTGCGAGGGCGAGCGCGGCGTCACCGGTCGCCCCGTAGTGGGCGGTGAACAGCGCGGCAGTCACATCGCCGGAGCCGTTCGCCTTCATCGGGATGCGCGGCGTCTGTGCGATCCATGCGCCGTCGTCGGTGACGGCGAGCATCTCGATCGTGCCCTCGGGAGCGTCAGGGCGTTCGACACTGGTGACCAGGACCGTCCGCGGGCCCATGGCGCGGGCGAGATCCGCCGAGACGAGCGTGGATTCGAGATCGGCGGGTTCGGTGCCCGTCAGGAAGCCGAGCTCGAACTGGTTCGGGGTGATGATGTCGGCAGCGGGAACTACACGCTCGCGCAGCAGCACCGGGATGGCCGGCGCAACGAAGCATCCTGACTTCGCATTACCCATGACCGGATCGCAGGCGTAGACCGCCGCCGGGTTGGCGGCTTTGACCCGGGCGACGGCGTCCAGGATCACATCTCCGATGCCCTCGGAGCCCTGGTAGCCCGACAGCACCGCGTCGATCTGCGGAAAGACTCCGCGCTCCTCGATGCCGGTGAGCACCTCCGCGACGTCCGCCGGCGAGATCAGCGGTCCGCGCCAGGCGCCGTACCCGGTGTGGTTGGAGAAGTTCACGGTGTACACCGGCAAGACCTCGACGCCGATGCGCTGCAGCGGAAACACCGCTGCCGAGTTGCCGACGTGGCCGTAGGCGACGGCGGACTGGATCGAAAGGATCTTCATGAGGGCTGGCCTGCTTTCGTGGAACGAGCCGCGTCGATAGCGGCTGACAGATCGGATGCCAGGCGTGTCGCCTCGGCATCGGTGAGGTCGTGAACGGTCAGGCGCAGGTGCTGGGCGGCATCCTCCCCGGCGAGCACGAACTCTTCGCCGGAGCGCGCGAGCCACCCGCGCCGCATGAGATGCTCGCCGACAGCGCGAGCTGGGGCCCCGAGCGGCACCCACAGGTTGAGGCCGTCGGCCGCATGCGCCGGAACACCGGCATTCTGCAGCAGCTGCGCAACTGCAGCGTTGCGTTCGGCGTAGTGGGCTCCCGCACGACGGATGTCGTCGCGGACTGCATCGTCGGTGAGCAGCGCGTGAGCAAGGCGCTGAAGCAGATGGCTCACCCACGTCGTTCCCGGGCTCAGGCGCAGCGCGAGACGTGCCGCCGTTTCGGGGTCCGACGCGGTGACCGCCAGGCACATGTCGGGGCCGAGGAATTTCGACACCGACCGGATGAGAGCCCAGCGTTCGTGATCGGGTCCGACGATCGTGTGGAAGGGGCGCTCGGAGAGGAGGGAGAAGTGGTCGTCCTCCACGACGAGAACATACGGGTGCGCGGCGAGCTCGGCGCGCAACGCGGCTGCCCGCGCTGCTGACAGGCTGGCGCCGGTGGGATTCTGGGCGCGGGGGGTGCTCACGATGGCACGCACCCCGGCATCCAGGGCCGCACGGAGGCCGGCGACAGTCATTCCTTCGTCGTCGACAGGAACCGGCACCGCCCGGTAGCCGCCCAAACGCAGGATGTTCATCGTCGACAGGAAGCAGGGGTCTTCGACGGCGACGGCATCCTCACGGGCGAGGGACTGTCCGAGCAGGCGCTCGATCGCGTCTGACGCGCCGCCGGTGATCGTCAACCGCAGCTCGGGCTGATCGACCATCGCCTCGCGCATCCACGCGTTCGCCCACGCCTCGAAGTCGCGGTCGATGACCGGCTCACCGTAGAGCACGGGTCGGCCAGTGACGCGCGAGAGCAGGCGGGTTGGATCGGGGATGAGTGCGGCATCCGGATTTCCGGTGCCGAGGTCGCGCAGAACCGTTCCGGAAGCAAAGCCCTCCTGCGGCATCCGGGGCGATCCGGCAATGAGGGTCCCGCCCCTGCCCCGTGTCACGACAGTTCCCGCCTGGGCGAGATGGCGATAGGCAGCGACGACAGTATTGCGATTCACGCCCAAACGCTCGGCCAGGGCGCGGACCGGGGGGAGCGCGTCACCGGGAGCGAGCACGCCGCGTTCGACGAGGCCCCGAACGCTCTCCGCGATGTCGGTCGCCGTCGAGCCGGCGATGGCCGGGTGCGCATCGAGGGCAGTCATCCCGACGAGTCTAAGCGGTGGGACATGCTAGGTTTTGGCATAGGTCAAGACGAAGGGATCCTCGTGTCCGCATCCACCACCGGTTCGTCTCGCGTCAAGCGCGGGCTCGCCGAAATGCTCAAGGGCGGCGTCATCATGGACGTCGTCACCCCCGACCAGGCGAAGGTCGCCGAGGACGCGGGCGCCGTCGCGGTGATGGCCCTGGAGCGGGTGCCCGCTGACATCCGCGCGCAGGGCGGCGTGTCGCGCATGAGCGACCCCGACATGATCGACGGCATCATCGAGGCGGTGTCGATCCCGGTCATGGCCAAGGCGCGGATCGGGCACTTCGTCGAAGCTCAGGTGCTGCAGGAGCTCGGCGTGGATTACATCGACGAATCCGAGGTACTCTCGCCCGCCGACTACGTCAACCACATCGACAAGTGGGGTTTCACGGTGCCTTTCGTGTGCGGTGCCACGAACCTCGGTGAGGCTCTGCGCCGTATCAACGAGGGCGCCGCGATGATCCGCTCGAAGGGCGAAGCCGGCACCGGTGACGTCTCTGAGGCCATGAAGCACATCCGCAAGATCAAGGGCGAGATCGCCGCACTCGGTGCGCTCTCCAAGGATGAGCTGTACGTCGCCGCCAAGGAACTTCAGGCTCCGTACGAGCTCGTCGCCGAGATCGCTGAGACCGGAACGCTGCCGGTCGTGCTCTTCGTCGCTGGGGGCGTTGCTACGCCCGCGGATGCCGCGATGATGATGCAGCTCGGGGCCGACGGCGTCTTCGTCGGATCGGGCATCTTCAAGTCCGGGAATCCGGCGGAGCGCGCGGCGGCGATCGTGAAGGCGACGACCTTCCATGACGACGCGAAGGTCATCGCGGACGTGTCCCGGGGCCTCGGCGAAGCGATGGTCGGCATCAACGTCGCCGACCTTCCGGCACCCCATCGCCTCGCCGAGCGGGGCTGGTGAGCACTACCCGTCCGCATGTCGGTGTGCTCGCCCTCCAGGGCGATGTGCGCGAGCATGTGGCGGTGCTGCGCGGCCTCGACGTCGAGGTTTCCGTCGTGCGCCGACCCGAGGAACTCGCCGCTGTCGACGGGCTGGTCCTCCCCGGCGGCGAGTCCAGCGTGATCGACAAGTTGTCCCGAGCCTTCGGGATGCGTGAGCCGATCATCGCGGCGCGAGAGGCCGGGATGCCGATGTACGGCACGTGCGCCGGCCTGATCCTCTTGGCCGACGACATCATCGATGGCATCGATGGTCAGCAGACATTTGGTGGCCTGGACGTCATCGTGCGCCGCAACGCGTTCGGAAGCCAGGTCGACTCGTTCGAAACTGACATCGATGTGCCAGTCTTCGGCGAGCCAGCGGTGCACGCGGTCTTCATCCGTGCGCCGCTGGTCGAGCAGGTCGGGGAGCGAGCCGAGGTCGTGGCATCCCTCGACGACGACCGTGTGGTCGCCGTCCGCCAGGGTGCCCTGCTCGGAACCTCGTTCCACCCCGAGGTGACCGGCGAGACGCGGTTCCACGAGTTGTTTCTGCGCGCCGTGCGCTCGGCAGCCTGACGGAGCACGCTTCACGCGGCCGATAGAATCGAGCGCATGTCCGGCCACTCCAAGTGGGCGACGACCAAGCACAAGAAGGCCGTCATCGACGCGCGTCGTGCCAAGTCGTTCGCCAAACTCATCAAGAACATCGAAGTCGCAGCCAAGCTCGGCGGTGCCGATCTCGCTGGTAACCCCACGCTGTACGACGCCGTGCAGAAGGCGAAGAAGACCTCGGTTCCCAATGACAACATCGACCGCGCAATCAAGCGCGGTGCAGGCATCTCGGGCGACGCCGTCGAATACCAGACGATCCTCTACGAAGGCTACGGACCGAGCGGCGTGGCCCTCATGATCGAGTGTCTGACCGACAACAAGAACCGCGCGGCAGCCGAAGTGCGCACAGCGCTCTCGCGCAACGGAGGAACGCTGGCAGACCCCGGGTCAGTCGCCTACAACTTCCACCGCAAGGGAGTCATCGTCGTCTCGGGTGAGGGCACCACAGAAGACGACGTCATGATGGCGGCACTCGAGGCAGGGGCCGAGGAGATCGAGCCGCACGCTCAGGGATTCGAAGTCATCACCGAGGCATCCGACCTCGTCGCCGTGCGTTCGGCGCTGCAGGAGGCGGGCCTTGACTACGAGTCGGCGGATGTCGAGTTCGTTCCCTCGCTCAAGGTCGAGGTCGACGC
Organism: Microbacterium sp. UBA1097; assembly: GCF_002313585.1. Classification (NCBI taxonomy): domain Bacteria; kingdom Bacillati; phylum Actinomycetota; class Actinomycetes; order Micrococcales; family Microbacteriaceae; genus Microbacterium; species Microbacterium sp. UBA1097. The sequence goes on from NZ_DCBW01000026.1 coordinate 68,017, forward strand.
CGACACTGCACGCAAGGTTTTCCGGATCATCGACGCTCTCGAAGACAGCGACGACGTCCAGAACGTCTACAGCAACTTCGACCTGTCGGCCGAGGTCCAGGCCGAGCTCGAGAACGACGAGTAGGGCGCGCCTTCTGGGCACCGCCGCTCGTCGCGCCTAGCGTTACCGGGTGGCGACTGTTCGCGTGCTCGGAATCGATCCCGGCCTCACCCGCTGCGGCGTGGGTGTCGTGGATGTCGCTGCCGACCGCTCTGCGGCACTTGTCCATGTCGGCGTGATCCGGACGGATGCCGACCTCGCCATCGAGCTGAGGCTCGCCGGCATCGCGTCCGGCATCCGCGAGATCCTGGATTCGCATCGGCCCGATGTCGTTGCGGTGGAGCGCGTGTTCGCCCAGCACAATCGGAGCACGGTCATGGGTACTGCGCAGGCCAGCGGTATCGCGTTGATGCTCGCGGGCGAGCGGGGTCTTCCGGCGGCTACGCACACCCCGACCGAGGTCAAGGCCGCGATCACCGGGTACGGCAGCGCCGACAAACGCCAAGTGCAGACGATGGTGGCGCGCATCCTGCGGCTGGATGTCCTCCCGCAGCCTGCAGACGCCGCCGACGCCCTGGCGCTCGCTCTGTGTCATGCGTGGCGCGGCGCTCCTCAGGCGCGCGCGGCGACCGGCGGCTCGCTGACCAAGGCGCAGCAGGCCTGGCGGGATGCCGAGCGGCGCGCTCGGGTCTGAGCGTGTCGCTCGAACAAATGTCCGATTCGCCGCATAGCCTGCTCTGAGGCGCGGGCCGCGCCGAACGGAAGGAGCACGATGATTTCGTCAGTGCGGGGCGTCGTCGGCTACGCCGACCTGGACTCGGTGGTGATCGAAGTCGGGGGAGTGGGACTCAACGTCGCCGTGACGCCCGACGTCGCCCGCGCGGCGCGAGTCGGTGAACCGCTGTTCCTGCACACATCGTTGATCGTCCGAGAGGACGCACTGAGCCTCGTGGGCTTCGAGACCCGAGACGAGCTGACGACGTTCCTGCATCTGGTCGGTGTGACCGGCGTCGGCCCCAAGTCGGCGTTGGGGGTCCTCAGCGCCATGTCGGTCGATCAGATCGCCGCGGCCGTCGCCGCCGAAGACGACGCCCCCTTCCGGCGAGTGTCGGGAATCGGTCCCAAGACCGCGAAACTGATCGTGCTCCACCTGACGGGGAAGGTCATCGCTCCCGCCGTGGCCTCGCGCGCGGCATCCGTCACCGACAACCGAGCCGATGCGGTGACCGCGGCGCTGACAGGACTCGGGTGGCCCGAACGTCATGCCTCCGAGGTGGCGGCGACAGTTCTCGAGGACGCGGCCGAAGAGGCATCCGTGCAGGACCTGCTGCGCCGTGCACTGGCCGAACTCGGCCCGGCGAGGAAGGAGCCGATGCGTGGATGACCTGACCGATCCGGCGCCTTCGAAGGATGAGTCCGAGCTCGCACTCGAAGGGGCATTGCGACCGTCATCCCTCGCGGAGTTCGTCGGTCAGACGAAAGTGAGGGGACAGCTGCAGCTCCTGCTCGACGCGGCGCGCCTCCAACAGCGCCCCGCCGACCACATCCTGCTGGCAGGCCCTCCGGGTCTGGGCAAGACGACACTCGCCATGATCGTCGCCCACGAGAGCGAGCGGCCGCTGCGGATGTCGAGCGGACCGGCGATCCAGCACGCCGGCGATCTCGCGGCTCTGCTCTCGAGCTTGACTCCCGGTGAAGTGCTCTTCATCGATGAAATCCATCGCATGGCTCGCTCTGCCGAAGAGATGCTCTACCTCGCCATGGAGGATTTTCGGATCGACATCATGGTCGGCAAAGGCGCCGGTGCCACGAGCATCCCTCTCGATCTGGCCCCGTTCACGCTCGTGGGCGCCACGACGCGCGCGGGCCTGCTCCCGAATCCGCTGCGAGATCGGTTCGGCTTCACAGCGCACCTGGAGTATTACGAGCCCGAAGAACTGGAGCGGGTCCTCGAGCGATCGGCGCGGATGCTGGACGTTCCGCTGCCAGCCGAGTCTCGCGCCGAGATCGCCCGGCGCTCACGAGGGACACCGCGCATCGCGAACCGGCTGCTACGGCGGGTCCGCGACTACGTCGTCGTCCACGGTGGCAGCGCCTCTGCGGCATCCGTAGACGCCGCCCTCGACCTGTACGACGTTGACGCGATTGGCCTTGACCGACTTGATCGCGCCGTCCTGGAGGCGCTCGTGCGCCGGTTCCATGGCGGTCCCGTCGGACTCAACACTCTCGCCGTGACCGTCGGCGAGGAAGCCGACACGATCGAGTCTGTGATCGAGCCCTACCTCGTGCGCATCGGCTTCATGGGCCGCACCCCCCGCGGCCGCGTTGCGACTCCTGACGCCTACGCGCACCTCGGTGTACGTCATGCCGATCAGACGCTGAGATTCGATGACCTATAATTCCTGGAGGCTTTGACCCCACGCGGCCCGACGTCTGCGCGGCCGCACCCGAAAGGCGCCCTTCTTCATGAACTTCCAGGATTTCTTCCTCAACTACGGCCTGCTCATCCTGCTGGGCGCCCTCCTGGTGTTCATGTTCTGGAACTCCAGCCGCCGCATGAAGAAGCAGCGCGAGGAGCAGGCACAGAAGGCGCGCCAGACCGTTCCCGGCGCCGAGGTGCTGCTGCAGGGCGGCCTGTACGGCACCATCGTCGAGTTCGACCCCGACAATCTCGACCAGCCTGCGGTTGTCGAGATCGCGCCCGGCGTCGACATCAAGGTCCACAGCCAGGCGATTCTGCGGATCATCACGCCCGCTGACGAGGTTGAGGACGAAACCGACGACGGTTTCGACGACATCGTCGACAACTATCACGAGACCCACGACGGCGAGTCCTCGGATGCTGTGACCACGGACGCGGAGCCGGCCGCCGAGACCGACGCCGACGGGCGCGACGGCGACACCAAGCCCAACGCCTGACCCTTTCTGGAAAGCATCCCGTGGCTGCATCCACTCCTGTTCGCCGTGCCTGGCGGGCCCTCACCGGTCTGCTGACAATCACGGCGGTTCTGTTCGGTATCAACGCCCTGGGCGTCTATGTGTTCAACGCAAGTTCATGGGCACCGGAGCTCGCCCTGGACCTGCAGGGCGGCACCCAGATCATTCTCGAAGCGCAGACCGCGGACGGTGCTGACCCGTCGGCCGAGCAGATGAATCAGGCTGTCACGATCATCCGCCAGCGTGTCGACGCCTCGGGTGTCGGCGAAGCTGAGGTCACCACAGAGGGTGGCAAGAACATCGTCGTGCAGATCCCGGGCGAGGCAGACGAGCAGACCCGGCAGAGGATCGAGGCCTCCGCGCAGCTGCAGCTGCGAGCTGTGCTGTACACGGGGTCGCCTGCCACGTCGTTCATCGGCGAGGACGGCGAGTCCACCCCGTATCCGACGCCGGACCCCAGCCTCGAGTCGACGCCGACAGTGGAGCCCACCAGCGGGAGCGACACCAACTGGATCACGCCGGCATTGCAGGCGGAGTTTCTTGCGTACGACTGTGCGAACCCGGACAACGATCCCGCGAACGCGCCCACTGATGAGCCACTCATCACGTGTGACGCATCGGGAACGGTCAAGTACATCCTCGGACCGGTGGAGTTGGACGGGTCATCGATCGTCGACGCGACGAGCGGACTCGAGCAGACTTCCGGTCGATGGGTCGTGAACCTGCAGTTCAACGAGTCCGGGACTGAGACCTTCGGGCAGATCAGCCAGCGGCTCTTCGGAGCGACGCCGCCGCTCGACCAGTTCGCCTTCGTCCTCGACGGCTACGTCCTGACCGCTCCGTCGATGAATGCGCAGATCCTCGACGGACGCCCGAGCATCAGCGGCAGCTTCACGCAGGAGTCCGCAAAGGTCCTTGCCGACCAGCTGAAGTACGGTGCGCTACCGCTGAGCTTCGTCGTCGTGAGCTCTGACACGATCTCGGCAACCCTCGGGTCCCAGCAGCTGCAGATCGGGTTGATCGCGGGCCTTATCGGCCTGGCCCTGGTCGCCATCTACTCGCTCATCGTCTACCGCGCCCTCGGGTTCGTGATCATCGCCTCCCTCGTCGTGATGGCGGTGCTCACGTACGTGATGCTGCTGATCCTTGGCTGGCGCATGGGCTTCCGGCTCTCGCTCGCCGGTGTCGCGGGTCTGATCGTGTCGATCGGGTTCACCGCTGACTCGTTCATCGTGTACTTCGAACGCATTAGAGACGAATTGCGCGACGGCAAGTCGATCACCGGCGCCGTCGAAGACGGTTGGTCGCGAGCGAAGCGCACGATCTACATCTCGAAGTCGATCAACATTCTCGCGGCGGTCGTGCTCTACATCCTGGCCGACGCAACGGTGAAGGGTTTCGCCTTCACCCTCGGCCTCACGACCGCGATCGACGTTTTGATCTTCATCATCTTCACGCACCCCGTGATGCAGCTGCTGGCCCGCACGAGATTCTTCTCATCCGGCCACCCGCTTTCGGGCCTCGATCCCGACGCCCTGGGCGCCGTCTACCGCGGGCGGGCACAGTTCCGCGCGCCGGTCGTGGCGCCAAAGACAGCCGCCGAGAAGCGGGCGTCTCGCTCCAAAGGTGAGGCCGCGCGCCGCCAGACGATCGCCGAGCGCAAGCTTGCCGAGTCCCGCACGTCCGGCTCTAGCCAGACCACCGAGGGAGAGGACACCCCCTGATGCGCTCCCTCAACCAGCTCGGAAACGACCTGTACAGCGGGAAGACGTCCTTCCCCTTCGTCGGCAAGCGGCGGCTGTGGTTCATCATCGCCGCGATCCTCGTCATCGGTTCGGCACTTGTGCCTTTCATCAGGCCGATTCAGTTCTCGATCGAATTCACCGGGGGCTCCCAGTTCACCGTTTCGGGTGCCACCAGCACCGACCAGCTCATCGCCACCGAAGCAGTGCAGTCGGTCGTGCCGGGCGCGACGACGAAGGTCGCGACAGTCGGTGCCGACACGATCCGCGTCCAGACCGATCAGATGACGGATGCCGAGACGCGCGATGTCGCTGCAGCACTCGCCGAGGCGTACAGCGTCGACGCGAGCGAGGTGACCACGTCGTTCATCGGCCCGAGCTGGGGACAGGACGTCACGCGCCAGTCGCTCTGGGGTCTGGCCATCTTCCTCGCGCTGACCTTCATCATCCTCGCGCTGTACTTCCGCACCTGGAAGATGTCTGCGGCAGCAATCATCGGCCTCGTCGACGTGCTGGTGATCACGGTGGGGATCTATGCGCTGTTCGGTTTCGAGATATCGCCTGCCGCAGTGATCGGGTTCCTCACGATTCTCGCGTATTCGCTCTATGACACGACAGTCGTGTTCGACAAGATCCGGGAGAACACCTCGGAAGACGGCGAGATATCGGGCCGCACCTTCGGCGAGTCGGTGAACCTGGCAGTGAACCAGACGCTGGTCCGCTCGATCAACACGACAGTCGTGGCGATCCTGCCGGTCGGCGCGATCCTGTTCATCGGGGCGTTCTGGCTCGGAGCCGAGACGCTGAGCGACATCTCACTGTCGATCTTCGTGGGAATCATCGTTGCGGCCTATTCGACGCTGTTCGTCGCGGCGCCGCTGTTCTCGCTGTTCCGTGAGGGCGAGCCGGCCATCCGTCAGCGCGATGAGCGGGTCCTCGCCGCCCGCGAACAGGCGGTAGCTTCGGCCTGATCGCCCCTAGCGCAGCGTAGGATATGGGCTCCAGCGAAGGGAGGGCTACCGGGTGACCGAGACAGTCCCGCCCGCCCAGAGCGTGCCTCCAGGGTCCTCGTCGTTGCTGAGGCTCGTGCCGCGCATCTTCTCGCGTGCCGCACGTCGCGACGATGTCGAGAAGCTCTTGCGCACCGTCCGCACGCACCATCCCAAGGGTGATCTGGCGATCATCGAGCGCGCCTACGCGATCGCCGATCGCGCCCATTCGGGACAGAAGCGTCAGAGCGGCGAGCCCTACATCACGCATCCGCTGGCTGTGGCCCAAATCCTCGCCGATCTGGGCCTTGGCCCCAAGGCTGTGGCGGCCGCCCTTCTGCACGACACCGTCGAAGACACCGGTTACTCGCTCGATGCCCTCGCCGCGGAGTTCGGCGACGAGGTGGCGATGCTCGTCGACGGGGTGACCAAGCTCGACAAGGTCAAGTACGGCGAGAGCGCGCAGGCAGAAACCGTACGCAAGATGATCGTCGCGATGTCGCGCGACATCCGTGTCCTGCTCATCAAACTCGCTGACCGGTTGCACAACGCACGGACGTGGGGCTTCGTCCCTCCCGAGAAGGCCCGCAAGAAGGCCACCGAGACGCTCGAGATCTACGCACCACTCGCGCATCGCCTCGGTATCCAGACCATCAAGTCCGAGCTCGAGGACCTGTCGTTCGCTGTTCTGCATCCGAAGCTCTACGCCGAGATCGAGAGCCTGGTCAAGCAGCGCACCCCGCAGCGCGATAAGTACCTGCAGAACGTCATCGACGCCGTCGACACCGATCTGCGCGAGTTGCGTATCCGCGGGCGCGTACTCGGTCGCCCGAAGCAGCTGTACTCCGTCTATCAGAAGATGGTGGTGCGGGGTCGCGAGTTCGACGACATCTACGACCTCATCGGCATCCGCATTCTGGTCGCGTCGGTGCGGGACTGCTACGCCGTGCTGGGTGCGATTCATGCCCGGTGGACGCCGTTGCCCGGGCGGTTCAAGGACTACATCGCCACCCCGAAGTTCAACCTCTACCAGTCGCTTCACACGACGGTGATCGGACCGGAGGGTCGCACCGTCGAGATCCAGATTCGCACCCACGAGATGCACCAGCAGGCCGAGTACGGTGTGGCAGCCCACTGGAAGTACAAGGAGCGGATGGCCGGCGGGAAGATCGACGACAAAGCCGTCGACGCAGATCTCGCGTGGCTCGCGCGGATTTCGGATTGGCAGGCAGAAACCGCCGACCCGGGAGAGTTCCTCGATTCGCTGCGCTTTGAGATCGGCGCGAAAGAGGTTTACGTCTTCACCCCCAAGGGGCGCGTGATCGGACTTCCGGCGGGCGCGACGCCGGTCGACTTCGCCTACGCAGTGCACACCGAAGTCGGTCACCGCACGATGGGCGCGAAAGTCAACGGGCGGCTCGTTCCCCTCGAGTCCGAGCTCAAGAGCGGGGACGTCGTCGAGGTGTTCACCTCGAAGAACCCGGATGCCGGGCCAAGCCAGGACTGGCTGAGCTTTGTCAAGAGCACCAGAGCTCGCAGCAAGATCCGGGGATGGTTCACGAAGGAGCGGCGCGAAGAGGCAATCGAACAGGGCAAGGAGTCGATCGCGCGCGCGATGCGACGCCAGAACCTGCCGCTGCAGCGACTGATGAACCAGGACACGCTCAGCGAAGTAGCTGACGGACTGCGTTACGAAGGCGTATCAGCACTGTACGCGGCTGTCGGCGAAGGCCATGTCTCGACGCAGTCGGTCATCGAGAAGGTCACGGCGCTCGTCAGCGCATCGAACGACACGGCCACGGGGCCGATCGACCTCCCGCACGTCGGGCGCTCGCGTCAGCCGCGCGCCGGTGACTCGGGCGTTCTCGTGCGCGGTGCACCCGACATCCTCGTCAAGCTCGCGAAGTGCTGCACGCCGGTGCCCGGCGACGAGATCCTCGGGTTCGTGACGCGGGGAAGCGGTGTCTCCGTGCACCGAGCTGACTGCACGAACGTGGCATCGCTGCGCTCGGACCCCGAACGCCTCATCGATGTGGAGTGGGCCCCGACGACCAAGAGTGTGTTCCTGGTGCAGATCCAAGTCGAAGCCCTCGACCGTTCAGGGCTGCTCAGTGACGTGACTCGCGTACTCAGCGAACACCACGTGAACATCCTCTCTGCATCCGTATCCACCACGAACGACCGTCTGGCGATTAGCCGCTTCGTGTTCGAGATGGGCGACATCGTCCACCTTGACCGCGTCCTCAATGCGGTCCGCCGCATCGATGCCGTCTACGACGTCTACCGGGTCACGTCCTCGTAGGTTCAGCGCTGCGGGAACGCAACAGGTCGAGGGCTCGCACCTTGTGCGGAACGGTGCCGGCGTGCTCTAGCCAGTCGATGCCTGCCCGGATCGTCGCGGGGTCTCGCGCAAAGCCGTCGAGAGCTGTCCGGTGGTCGGCGTCACCCACGCGAGCAAGGTCGGCGACCGTCCGCGCCGGAGACGTGACCAGCACCCCGCCGATCCGGTAGAGGTCGCTGGCGGGCAGGTACGGGTCTCGATAGTGGAGTCGGCGATGGATGACGCCGTGGATGCGATGCGGCACCGCTCGCTGCACGGTATGCCGGCAGGGCGGCTCACTGATGACACCGTGCACCCATGCTGCCGAGAGGTGAGTCGCCGCCATGAGATCGCGAAGCAAGGGCCCCAGAGACGCTGCCCGCGCGCTGGGCGTTTCCACGGTGTCTGCCGGCATATAGGCGGCGTCGATCTCGATGAGGTGCCCGTCGAGGCGTGCGGCAGACAGCTCCGCCAGCGAGAGTCGCTCATCGACGAAGTACAGAAACGGCGAGGTCATCCCCGCAGTCTGCCTCCGGTCGACTCACTCGCCGGTGCGCTGTTGTCAGTCTGTGGAGAAGTCCCGGTCAGCCCTCGACCGCGCGGAGCCAGGCGCGCCGGGCCTCGAGAGCCTCGCTTGCCTGCTTGATCGCCCGCTGGTCCTTACGTGCGGTGGCCTCGGCAAGCTCCGCCTCGAGCTTGGTGATCGCGTCATACAGCTGGCGGGTCATGTCGTTGGCACGTGCCGTGGTCTCGGGATTGTTCCGCGTCCACTCGGCGTCCTCGCGCGCACGGACCGACACTTCGATCTTGCGCAGCTCATCATCGAGGGCACGCTCCTGATCGCGCGGAAAGATGCGACCGATGTCATCCCACGACCGCTGAATCGCGGTGAGGGCGCTGCGCGCAGCGGCAAGGTCTGACATGTCGAGAATCGGGCGTGCCCGCTCGAGGAGTTCCCGCTTGGCGTCGATCTTCTCTTTCGATGCCTCGACCTCCGCAGCCTCACGACCCGCCCGTGCCGAATAGAGCGCGTCCCCGGCAGCTTTGAACCGAGCCCATAGTGCGTCGTCGACCTTCTTGCCGGCGCGGCCCGCAGCTTTCCACTCGTTCAGCAGGTCACGGTAGGCGCCGATGCCGTCTTCGCCGCGCGGCGCGAGCGCCTCTGCGCGCTCAACCAGACGGTTCTTACGCTCACGAACTGCCTTGTGCGCCTCATCGAGCTCGGCATAGAACTCGCGGCGGTGCTTGTCGACAGCTGCCCGCGCGTCTCGGAATCTCTTCCACAGCGACTGCGAGATCGACTTGGGAAGGTGCGGACCGTTCTGCTGGTGAGACTGCCACTGGTCGAACAGCGAGCTCATCTCGGCCGAGGCCGTCTTCCACTGCACGGTCTTGGGGTCGCGCGCGGCGATCGCTTCGGCCTGCTCGACGAGCCGTGTCCGCTCGGCAATCGCGGCATCCACGGCCTCCCGAGCCTGAGCGGCCTCGGCGGCGCTCGCTTCGGTCAGCGACGCGGTGAGAGCCTCGACCCGGGCGCTCAGCGCTGCGAGGTCGCCGACAGCTGACGCTCCCGAGATCTTCCCGCTGAGGGTCGCAGCTGTCGCACGCAGGTCCGCGGCGCTGGCACCACCGCGGCGGTGGCGAACTTCCAGGAGTGTGACCTCGGAGGCGAGATCAGAGAATTTCCGCTCGTAGTAGGCCAGAGCCTCTTCAGCGGTGCCGTCAGGGTATTGACCGACGACGCGCCACTGGTCGCCTTCGCGAACCGAAACCGTGCCGTCGTCATCGACGCGGCCCCAGGGCTGTTCGACGGGGGTGGAGGACGAAGCTGTGTCTGACACGGAAGGCACCTCAATGCGGCGAAGCCGCCTGCGGGGGATGGACGCTTAAGCCTAATACGGAGCGCCTCCGCGGCCAGGCTCGGATGCGGCGGCGATGTCGTCGTGCGCGGCTAGCCTGGATCCCATGGCGAACACGGCGGGGCTCTTCTCCGGGCAAACCCCGCTGCCGGTGCGGATGAGACCCACGTCCCTCGACGAGGTCGCCGGACAGCAGCACCTGCTGCGGCCGGGTGCGCCGCTTGTCGTGCTCGCGGATCCCGATGGTGGCGCGCGAGCGGCGACATCCGTCATCCTTTGGGGTCCGCCGGGGACCGGCAAGACCACTCTCGCCCAGGCTGTCGCGCGCTCATCCGGTCGCCGCTTCGTCGAGCTGTCGGCTGTCACCGCCGGAGTCAAGGATGTGCGCGAGGTGATGCAGGACGCTCTGACGCAGCGCGACCTGTACGGAACCTCCACGATCCTCTTCCTCGACGAGATCCACCGATTCACCAAAGCGCAACAGGACGCGTTGCTGCCTGGCGTCGAGAACGGTTGGGTCGTCCTGATCGCCGCAACCACGGAGAATCCGTCGTTCTCGGTCATCTCGCCGTTGCTGTCCAGGTCGCTGCTGCTGACGCTGCAGCCGCTGACGGATGCCGATCTCGCCGAACTCATCGACCGGGCGGTGTCGGATGCGCGCGGACTTGCCGGTGCCGTGGCCCTGACCGACGAAGCACGCGCTGCACTCGTGCGGCTCGCTTCCGGTGACGCCCGCCGCGCCCTTACCGCCCTGGAGGCAGCGGCGTCCCTCGCCGAACCGGAAGCCGACGGGGCAGCCGGCACGATCACCGCCGAGCACGTCGCGCAGGCGGTGGACCGGGCGCTCCTTCGATATGACCGTCAGGGCGACGAGCACTACGACGTCATCAGCGCGTTCATCAAGTCGATCCGCGGGTCGGATCCGGATGCCGCGCTGCACTATCTTGCGCGCATGATCGAGGCGGGGGAGGACCCCCGCTTTATCGCACGTCGTCTGATCATCTCGGCCGCCGAGGACATTGGTCTCGCAGATCCGCAGGCCCTCCCGCTCGCGGTTGCGGCAGCCGACGCGGTTCAACTGATCGGCTTCCCCGAGGGACGTATTCCGCTTGCTGAGGCGACGGTGTACCTCGCGACCACGGCCAAATCGAACGCCGCGTATCTGGCGATCGATGCCGCGATCGCCGACGTGCGCCAGGGCGGTGGCGGCAGAGTCCCGCCGCACCTGCGGGACGCGCACTACCCGGGAGCCGCGCGGCTCGGACACGGGAAGGGTTACCGCTACCCGCATGACGATGAGCGCGGCGTGGTCGCGCAACAGTACCTTCCCGATGCGCTGCGCGACCGCAGCTACTATCGCCCGACCTCCCGTGGCGCAGAACGGGAGATTGCGGCACGGTGGAGCCGAATCCGCCGCATCCTCGGCAGGCCGGAAGAGCCCGGCTCGGGCGCCGCTTCCGGCGGGGACTGAGAGCTCTGGTAGACTAGTTCGGTTCGAAACCGAGTTTTCGGATATCCCCTCACTCGAGATCACCTTTCGGTGCGCTGCGACGTGCGAACCGAAGCGGGAGTGCGGGATACGTCCATGAGTCGCGAGAGTCGCGGCCATGTCATCGGAAGGAATCCTTCGTGCCTACGAAGTCCCAGGACCGCCGCAAGGTGCGCATGTCGCGCGCCCTCGGCGTCGCACTTACCCCCAAGGCAGCTCGCTACCTCGAGAAGCGTCCCTATGCACCGGGCGAGCACGGCCGCACCAAGCGCAAGGCCGACAGCGACTACGCCGTCCGCCTGCGCGAGAAGCAGCGTCTGCGCGAGCAGTACGGCATCCGCGAGAAGCAGCTGCGCATCGCGTTCAACGAGGCCCGCCGCAAGGACGGCCTGACCGGTGAGAACCTCGTCGAGCAGCTCGAGATGCGCCTGGACGCGCTGGTTCTTCGTGCCGGCTTCGCCCGCACGACCGCGCAGGCTCGTCAGCTCGTGGTGCACCGCCACATCCTCGTCGACGGCAAGACCGTGGACCGCCCCTCGTTCCGCGTCGCACCCGGCCAGCTCATCCACGTCAAGGAGAAGAGCGAAGGCCTCGAGCCGTTCCAGGTCGCCGCGGCCGGCGGACACGCCGAGGTTCTGCCCCCGGTTCCGGGCTACCTCGAGGTCGAGCTCGACAAGCTCCACGCCCGTCTCGTGCGTCGCCCCAAGCGCGCCGAGGTGCCCGTGGTCTGTGACGTTCAGCTCGTCGTTGAGTACTACGCGGCGCGCTAAGCGGCGCGTAGTACAGCCGCGAAGCGGCCAACAACACCGTTACGCGGCGCGCTAAGCGGTCCGCAGAAGCACGTTCGCGAAGGGCGTCGGGGTGACCCGGCGCCCTTCGCCGTTCTCGCCTACGATGGGATGAGCCGCCGTCGCGGAAAGGGAGTGAGCGCATGAAAAACCTGCTGTGGTTCGCACTGGGACTTGCCGGGGGTTTCGTCGCCGCCCATTACGTCAACAAAGACCCACGGGGACACGAACTGCTCGCCGAGGTGGATGCTCGTATCTCGCAGTTCACCGACCGCATCGCGGATGCCTACCGCGAGCAGGAAGCTCGCATTGTCGGAATCGTCGAGGACGCCGTGGACTCGGCATCGTCGACGGTCGATACTGTGGCCGACGCCGTGACGGATACTGCGGGCGACGTCGCTGACGCGGCAAAAGACGCAGCCAAGAAGCTGACTGACTGATCTCCATGCGTGTTCGCATCGCCCCGCGCGGGCGGTGCAGTTCACCTGTGCAAAGGAAACCCGATGAAGACCGCTGAGATCGCGCAGCGCTACCTCGACTACTTCGAGAAGAACGATCACGTCATCGTCCCGAGTGCGTCGCTTGTCACCGACGACCCGTCGCTGCTGTTCACCGTCGCGGGCATGGTGCCGTTCATTCCGTACCTGACGGGCGTCGTTCCCGCACCGTATCCGCGCGCCGCTGACGTGCAGAAGTGCATTCGCACCAACGACATCGAAGAGGTCGGCAAGACCGCACGCCACGGCACGTTCTTCCAGATGCTCGGCAACTGGTCGTTCG
>NZ_DCBW01000026.1:81270-81612 GCF_002313585.1 Microbacterium sp. UBA1097
GTCGTTCGGCGACTACTTCAAGGCAGGCGCCATCGAATATGCCTGGGAGTTGCTGACCTCGCCCGAGTCGGCCGGTGGTCTCGGCTTTGCCGAGCGGGACCTGTGGGTCACCGTGTACGAGGACGATGACGAAGCAGCCGGCCTCTGGAAGCGGATCGCAGGACTCCCTGAGGAGCGCATCCAGCGATTCGGCAAGGAAGACAACTATTGGTCGACCGGTCAGCCTGGCCCTGCGGGTCCCTGCTCGGAGATCTACTTCGACCGCGGACCGGCCTACGGTCCCGACGGGGGCCCGGCAGTCGATGACAGCCGTTTCACCGAGATCTGGAACCTCGTGTTCAT
>NZ_DCBW01000068.1:0-10754 GCF_002313585.1 Microbacterium sp. UBA1097
CCCCACCGGAAGTCCGAAGAGCCGCATTTGCCGTGAATGTGGGCGATTCTTCTTGCATGTTCCTGTCGGCGCATGCCCTCGACAGCGGCAGGATTCCGCGGTTTTCGGCGTCGAATGCGGGTCGTTCACATGCCCAAAGCCTCTTTCGATTCCCCCCATCTCCACCACGGCACACAGAAGATGGATGCCGAAGCCGCTGTCACACTGTCGGAGTGAGCCTCCTGGGCCGTGCGATTGCGCTGGTCCGGGAGGCTCTTCGTTTTCGCGCGCATGCGAGGATCCTGCTATGCCTAGCTCCCCGCTCATCTCGGCCCACGAACTTCACGATCTTCTCGAGGCGGGGCCCGGCATCCGGCTTCTTGACGTGCGCTACCGTCTCGACAAGCCAGACGGCCGGGACGACTACCGCGCGGGGCACCTCCCGGGTGCCGTATACGTCGACATGGACACCGAACTTGCCACGCACGGTGCGCCCTCGGAGGGGCGGCACCCGCTCCCATCTCGCGCGACGCTGCAGGATGCCGCCCGCCGCTGGGGTCTGCACGCGGGAGACGCGGTGGTCGTCTATGACGACTTCCGTTCGGTGTCCGCGGCGCGCGCCTGGTGGCTGCTCCGCGGCGCCGGCGTCAGCGACATCCGTGTTCTCGACGGCGGCCTGTCGGCGTGGCGGGCGACTGGACTCCCGCTCGAGACTGGCGACGTTTCACCCGAACCAGGATCGATCTTGTTCGACGGTGTGGAAGAGGGCATCTCGATCGATGAGGCTGCAGCCTGGCCGCAGCGCGGAGTACTGCTCGACGCGCGTGCGCCGGAGCGCTACCGCGGAGAATCTGAGCCGTTCGATCCCGTTGCCGGGCACATCCCCGGCGCGGTGAATCTGCCCGCAGACGCGGTGCTCGATGGTGCGAGCTTCGCGCCACCCGCGACGATTCGCGCAGCTTTCGAGAGTGTCGGAGTTAGCGACCTCACATCGGTCGCTGCGTATTGCGGGTCGGGCCTCACGGCGGCGCACACGGCGCTTGCCGGTGCGGCGGCAGGCCTGGATGTGGCTGTCTATCCCGGATCTTGGAGCCAGTGGTCCAATACGGCGGGCCGCCCGGTCGCGACGGGCGCCGAGCCGGGCGCCTGAGGAGCAGACGCGGCAGCGAAGGGGCTGGATCGCGATCACGCCCGGTGCCACACTGCTCGCATGACGAAGTTCATGATCTCGTTCCCGAGTTCGGCCATGGTGGTTCCCGATGACGAGTGGGAAGCCGTGGGGGAAGCCGCGCACGCCGTGATCCGTGAGGCCAAGGCTGCTGGAGTGTACGTCTTCGGTGGCGGTGTCAACGAGAGCATCGCGCCGGTGACCGTCGACGGCGAGGGCGTCGTGACTGAGGGTACCTATCCAAGCACCGGTGACCTGTTCGGTGGCTACACGATTATCGAGGTGCCGACGGCGGCCGAGGCGTACGAGTGGGCGGCGAAGATCGCGGTCGCGTGCCGCTGCCCGCAGGAAGTGCGCGAGTTCCAGTACGACCCCGAGTCCTGAGGGCCGGCTTCCGCGTCAGCGCCAGAGCGTGTCGATCGGGATGTCGTGACCTGCGATCCGCTCGGCGGCGCGATGGCCAGAGAACATCGCTGCGGGCACCGTTGCGGGATCGTCGGTCCAGGTCGCCTCACCAGCCAGGTGCAGCACGCCGCCGATCGGCGTTGCAAGGTCGTCGTGGTCGGCGGTCGTCGACCCGAGCGTCATGTACGCGTAGGAGCCGCGGGCGAACGGGTCGTCGTGCCAAGACGTGATCGCAACGCTCGTCGGTTCGACGACGCGATCGCCGTAGAGCCGGCGAAGCTGCGTGAGGATGTTGGCGACGATGCGCTCGGCATCCCACCCGGCGACCTCGCGGGCCGTGGGGCCGGCGGCGAACGTCAGCAGCGTCGGCGTGCCGTGCAACGCTGTCAGGTCGTACCAGGAGTGCCAGGCCCGGCTCTCGGGGCCCTGCTGACGGATGGCGTACACGCCCTCGTCCCAGAACTTCGTGGGGAAGCGCAGGAACACCTTGTCGAACGCGTTCATCGTCAGGCGCGAGAGTGCGCCCGCGACCGGCTCGGGCAGCGGGGGGCGGATGACGAACTCGTCCGACCGCAGCACACCGACCGGCACCGTGACTACCGCGGTCTCGCCTTCGAACACGCCTCGATCGGTTGAGACGACGACGCCGTCATCCGACCAGTCGACGCTCGTGACAACGTGCTGGAGATGGATGTCGAACCCGTCGGCCAGCCGCGTCGCGAGCACGTCGTACCCGTCCGGAAACACGACCTCATCTCCCTCGATCGCGTCGTCGTCGAGGCCGTGGGCGGCGAGGTCCTCGATCCAGGCGCCGTACTGCTCCTCGGCGCGGTGCTCGAGATACTCGCGCACCCGCTGGGTGCGCTCGGCGTCCCAGCCCTGATCGGCCAGTGCCTGCTCGGTGACATCCCGGTACGAAGCCTCAGGGGCGGATGCCGCGATCACCGCGAGCAATGCCGCATCGACCGTGTGCACGTCGTCCGCAAACGCGCGGGCCTCAGCATCCGAGAGTCGCACGCCGTCCGGGCCGTAGTAGGCGATCGGCCGGCTGTCGGGCTGGTAGCCACCGACGGTGAACTCCACCGTGCGCATCCCAAACGCCTCGGCCGCCGCGGCGACGGGGCTGTCGGTGATGCCGTGGATCCAGGAGGCGCCGAGATCGGTCACCTCACCATCCGTGCGATCGGTCTGCACGCGTCCGCCGACGCGGTCCCGGGCCTCGAGGATGACGACGGTGCGGCCCGCCGCCACGAGCAGCCGTGCGGCGGTGAGCCCCGCAATCCCGGCGCCGATGACAACAGTGTCGAAGCGTTCCATGCCCTGATTCTGCACTGTCCGGATGCTCGCGGGCAGCAGGATGTCAGGGGCGGCGCCCCAGCAGCGCATCGACCGCCGCCGTCACAAAAGACGCGGCAGCTCCGATAGCCAGTGCGACCCCGGCGGCGACGGGGGAGAGCGATCCTCCCTCGAACGGCGGGAGCACGAACATGACGAACGATGCGACAGTCAGCATCCCGCCGAGGATCACGGTCGAGACGCGACGGATGACGCCCGTGACGACCCGGCGATCACGATCGTCGGCGAACAGCCGGATCTTGACGGTGAGTTTGCCGTCGGCAAGATCGCCGACGATGGTCTCGATCCGATCGGGGAGTCGCCGGAGGCGCGGGAATGCGCCGAGCGCGGACCGCCCGATCGCCCCTGCCAGAGCCCGCGGGCGCAATTGGGAGAGGATGAGCGCCTGCGCTGCGTCGCGGGACTCGCCGATGACATCCATCGTCGGTGCCGCAGTGCGCAGGGTCCCCTCGAGGATCGCGAAAGCGCGGCCGGCGGCGACGAGGTCTGCGGGGAGGGCGCTGCCATAGCGGGTGAACAGGTCGCTGGCGTTGTCGATGGTTCGGAGGGTGATGCGGGAGCCGCTGCCGAGATCGTGGGTGACGAACTCCGCGAGCGCGCGCCGGAATCCGGGCTCGTCGGCGGGGTTTGCCAACGGCATGATCGCCAGCGCGGCATCCGCGACCCGGCGTGTGTCGCCCTGCAGGAACGCGATCGCGAGGTCCTGCACCGTCTGGCGCAGATCCCGGTCGAGCCGCCCGACCGACCCGAAGTCGATGAGGGTCGACGTGCCGTCGGGGTCGATGATGACGTTTCCCGGATGCAGGTCGGCGTGAAAGACGCCGTCGATCACGAGCTGGCGCAAGAAGCTGCGCAGAACCGTGCGCAGGGCATCCTCGATCTCATCGGTCTGCCCCTCCCGCCGCAGCGCGGTGATCGTCTCGCCGTCGATGAACTCCATCGTGAGCACGCGATCGGTGGACAGATCGGGGAAGAACCGCGGGATGCGCACCTCGTCACGAGCCGACCGCGCCGACTGGGCGAGGCTCTCGAGGTTGCTTGCCTCACGCGCGAAATCGGCCTGATTGCGCAGATCCTGGGCATACTGCTTCGCGATGTCGAGCGCACCGAACTGGCGGGCCTGCTTGATGCGACGCGTCGCCCAGCCAGCCAGGCGCAGCATGATGTCGATGTCGCAGTCCAGCAGGGCACGGATGCCGGGGCGCTGCACCTTCACGGCCACGACGGTGCCGTCATCCAGCGTCGCCCGGTGGACCTGGGCGATGGATGCGGCAGCCAGCGGCTCCACGTCGAAGGTTGCGAAGCGGCCGCGACGCTCGCCGAGTTCGCGCTCGAGGAGTTCTTCGATCTGTGCGGCCGGCGCGGGGTTGACTTCCTTCTGCAGGCGCGAGAGCTCGCGAACCCATTCGGCCGGCAGGATGTCGTCGCGTGTCGAGAGGAGCTGTCCGGCTTTGATGAAGCCGCCACCTGCTTCTTCGAGCGCTTCGCGAAGCCCTCGTGCCTGGCGCGCACGGAGATCCGCTGTCGCCGGGTCGTAGCTGAAGTCGAGCTTGCGGAAGGGGAGGAGGCCGTGGCGCCTGGCCAGACCCCAGATCTGCCGGAACCGGGCGCGACGCTGTCGCCAGGTCAGGGGCTTCTCGCCCGCCGCCGCAGCGGCGAGGTCGGAGAATCGGGGCGGCGCGAACAGCGACGAACTCACGGTTCGATTCTTCCGTGTCTTGCGGTGCCCCGGGTCAACCGGGTTACGGTGTGGCCATGACCGATACGGATGCTGCGACCTCGACCTCCCTCACGTCGGGATCAGTTCTTCCCGGTGTGGAGATCATCGCCGCCATCCGCCGGGTTGCTACCGTGACGGCTCTTGCTCTCATGGTCTACGTGACGTTCACGCGAGGCAGCGCTGGCACATGTGCCGGCGGGATCGGGGCAGACGGGGGCTACATCGATTCGAACGGCAACCCGACCGACACGGTGCCGCAGTGCATTTCGCTGACGCTGGAGCCGAGCCCGTTTGTCATCGTCGCTGGCGTCCTGGTCTTCATCGTTGCGCTCACTCTCGTGATTCGACGGGCGCAGAGTGTTCCGGCGGCGTTGCGGATCCTCGACCGCGCGACCATTATGATCCTCGCTATCGCCGCGGTGTCGCTGGTCGTCTCGCTTGTCTGGTTCGGACTCCTCCCCATTCGGGACTGGAGCCCTGACAGCGAGTGGGGGTTCCTCTTCCCCTTCCCGTTCGGGGCGTTCGACCTGTCGATCAGCTCGATGTCGGCATCCGTTAGCGGCTAGATCAGACCCGGTCGCGCCGCGGGGTGGCGAACCACGTCGCGAGGATGAACGCCCCGACCAGGCCGAAGACCAGCCACGTCAGCGCGGCACCGACCCATCCGGTGACGAAGAAACCGAACATGAGCGCTGCGAACCACAGCAGCGCCACCAGCGCGACCGTCATGAGGGTCAGCAGGATGCCGCGCAGCGGCGCCCGTGCGAAGAGGCCGAAGCCCCACGCGGTGCGCTGCGGAACTCCGAAGACGGCAGGCAGCATGATGGCAGCGACCGCGAGCGCGGGAATCACGAGCCACGACGCGGTCAGAGCGCTCGCCGAGACGGCCACCGTGAGCAGCAGCACCGCAAGCCATTCCGCCCAGGTCGGCCATCGCCTGCCGGCGTCGAGCGCAGACCGGAACGCGGCCGCAACCAGCGCGACGCTGACAACGATTCCAGCGAGCGAGACGAGCGCAAGCAGCACGAAGACGACGGATGCCGCGGGCGTGACAAACGGCACCACGAGCAGCACCTGCACCGCGGTGTTCAGCAGGGCGACAGGGACCCACACCCGCCACGCGCGGCCGAGCAGCATCCACGCGCTCACAGGTCACCTCGCACGGCGTCATCCAGGATGTCCCAGTACTTGCCGCTGTAGATCGTCTCGTCGCCGACCGTCACCGTCACCGTGTCGGTCGCGTCGGCGGGCGAGGTGACGGTGATCGTTTCGCCGTCTGCCGTCTCGCCCGTGCACGACACCGCCTCGCCGTCCTGCTCACACACCGGCGCGACGAGGACGTCGATGTTCTTCGCGAGCAGGATGTCGATAGCGGCGTACCGAACCTCGGTCAGGTGGTTCCCGCCGACCGGTGCCAGAGCCTCGACCTGCGAGCATCCGGCCACCGCCAGCATGCTCGCCGCGAGCACGGATGCCGTGATCAGTCGCCGCTTCACAGTCCACGCTCCGTCTCGTACGCCAGGATCCGTGCGTTCTCTGTCAGGTGCTGCTTCTCGAGCGCGGCATCCGTGATTCGCGACAGATCGAACGGGGCCTTCAGGAGTAGCTCGGTGTTGCGATCCAGCGGCGAGCCCCGGCGCATCATGGGGCTTTCTGCCCAGTCGTTCGAGGCGAACTCGCGCGAGCGCGACGCGAGGTCGGCGACGCTGCCGCTGGAACCGGGAACGGCGGGGGAGGCGTGATCGAGCACCGTCGTGAACAGCGACAGGGTGCCGTCGCGGTTGTCGACGATCTCGACCACCTGCTGCTGCTGCGGGAAGTCGATGCACGATGCCGTCGTGATCTCCCAGAAGCCGCGCTCGCCGTCCGCGTGCGCGAGGACCTGATTCAGGTGCGTGTGGCCGTTCAGCCAACCGATCACGACGGGGTACTTCAGCAGCATCGCGACGAACTCCTCGGCGCCGTAGAGCTTCTGCGGGTCATCGAAGCGCTGCGCCTTGTTCTCGAGCGTGAGGCTGTTGTGGTGGCTGAAGATCAGGACGAGCTTGTTCTCGGCCTGCGCCTGCTGCAGCTGCGTTTCGAGCCAGCGGAACTGCACCTCGGGAACCGCGCCGTCGGGCCCCGCGACCTGATTGCACGTGTCGAGGCCGAAACCACGGACGTTCGGTGACAGGTCGGCCGACCACCAGGTCTCGCCCGAGTCGACGTTGTGTTGGGTGAAGCCGTGGCCCACGGGGCCGGGCGTCGGCTGGGTGTTGAAGTGTTCGGCCATGAACTCGCGCTGTTCGAACAGGTAGCGCTCGGGGCTGGCGGCGACCTCCTTGAAACCGGGCCGACCCCACGCGAGCCCCGGCGCATCGACTGCCTGCTGCAGGATGCCGGTGGCAGCGGCCCACCCGCCGAGGGCCATTCCCGCCGTACCCTCGAGGGCGTAGGACTTCTGGGCGCCGATCGCCAGGGCGTGCAGCTGCGGGCTGAGATTGAACGTGCCGAGCAGCAGCGTGTCGTGGTTTCCGTAGACGGCGTACCAGGGGGCCGGCAGGCCGACCGAGTCCACGGGCTTCGCGATCGCCTGCGAGAGCAGATCCGGAAGCGTCGGGAAGCCGTAGTCGCCGAAGGCTCCGCCGCTTGGGTCACCGGGCCGGTACGCCCAGGTGGCTTCGGCCCAAGCCTGCACTCCCTGGTAGGTCGAACTCGCGTACGCCGGGTCGACGCTCAGGCCGTCCATGAGATCGATATACCACCGCAGCTCCATGTGGGAGTGCATGTCGGCAGAGTCGCCGGTGACGATCGCGGCGCTCATCGGGGCTCCCGTGAGCGGGCTGTACCGGGCATCCGAAAACGCCTGCACCATCGCCGCTGTCGCATGCGGGCTCAGGGGGTCTTGCGGGTGGAACGCGGAGCCCCACGCCGAGTGGTCTTGCACGATCATGGGTTCGATGCGGCCGGGGGACTGCGCGTCGATGACGTGGAGGTCAGAGAGGTGCCCGAGGTACAGCAGCGAACGTCGGGCCGTCGTGCGTGCGCTCGAGGGCGTCGCTCGCAGGATGTCGAGACGAGGGATATACGGCTCGCCGGGTCCGGTCACCAGTCCCCGGTACGAACCCTGAATGACACTGCCCTGCAGAATCGTCTGCTGCAGGGTCGTCGGGATGCTTGCCGCGGTCTGCGCTGTCGTCTGTGCGCGGGCGACAAGACCGCGCCCGAGGACGTCGATGTTCAGTCCGGTGGCGGCAGCGAGCGCTGCAACGCCGGTGAGGAAGTGGCGACGGGACAGTCCGGGCATCGATGCCGTCCGTTCGGGTCAGGCGACAATGCTCTGACTTTATCGGAACGGCGCGCGTCCATACCGGAGCGAACTCAGGCGTCGGGTCGTTCGATCAGCACGAGACCCTGCTTGGTCAGAGCGAGAGTCACCCAGCCGTCGCCGAACAGGTAGGTCATCCCGTACCCGTCCTCATCGACCGCGACGGCGTATTGCGGGTCTGTCGTGATGTAGGTGCCTTGGGCGCCGTCCTCGCGCAGCCAGCCCTGACCGATGAGGTCGGCCTGCAGGCGCGTTGCCTCGCTGGCGGCGATCGGGGCCCAGCCGAAGACCAGCAGGTTGTCAGTCGCGGGGCCGTCGAAGTCAGCCCAGGTGCACTGCAGGCCACCCTCGACGACTGTCGCGCCGACGAGGAAGTCGTCGGCGCGCGAGGTCCAGCCGTAGCTGGTGAGCTCGTCGACGAGCGAGGCGGAGATGAGGGTGTCGCACGATGGTGCTGACGCCTCCGCGGTGGCGCTGGGGGAGGCATCCGGGGTCTCGACCGGAGCTGCTGGCGGGGCCGATTCTGTGGTCGTTGGTGTGGGAGAGGGTGCGGGACCTGTCGAGCAGGCGGCAAGGGCCAGTGCGCCCAGCAGGATTGGAGCCAGGAGGGTCGTGTGCAGCGCTCGTGAGGTCATGACGCTGCCTCATCGCCACGGAGAAGGTCGATGAAGGCATCGTGCAGGATGCCGTTGGTGGCGATGCCCGACCGATCGCTTAGGGTGTGGGTTCCGTCGACCGCAGTGAACCTGCCACCGGCTTCGTGCAGGATCGGCACGTAGGGAGCGATGTCGTATTCCTTCACGCCGAACTCGGCGACCATCTCGAGGCGGCCTTCGGCAAGCAGCATGTAGGGCCAGGCGTCACCGTATCCGCGATCGCGCCAGACGGCGCGGGTCAGGCGGATGAGGTCATCGACGCGGCCCGCCTCGTC
This sequence comes from Microbacterium sp. UBA1097, assembly GCF_002313585.1. Lineage (NCBI taxonomy): Bacteria > Bacillati > Actinomycetota > Actinomycetes > Micrococcales > Microbacteriaceae > Microbacterium > Microbacterium sp. UBA1097. The sequence goes on from NZ_DCBW01000068.1 coordinate 8,867, forward strand.
CCACTGGCCGATGCTTTGAAAGCTGACGCTCGCACGATCGAGGGAGTCGATGTCTGAAACCTGTAGTCGAGTCGCCTCGCCCGAGGGGGTCGAGGTCCACGCGCCGAGCCCGGTGGCGCCCCACCAGCGTCGCCCGATCGCGGGCTGACTGACCACACCGACGCGGGGAACGCCGTCGATCGCGAGGGCGACGAGCGTCGCCCACATCGGGATGCCCTTGAGGTAGTTGGCTGTTCCGTCGATCGGATCGATAATCCACTCCCGTGCGGCGTTGCCGGATGATCCGAACTCCTCGCCGAAGATCCCGTCATCGGGACGCTCGGCCTCGAGGACGTCGCGAATGGCCCGCTCGGTCGCCAGATCGGCCTCCGTCACGTACGTGGCATCCGGCTTGACACGGATGTCGAGATCCGCGGCGTCAAAGCGTGCCATCGACACGGCGTCAGCGGCATCCGCGAGCCGCAGCGCGAGGCTCAGCTCTGCCGAGAGATCGCCGTCGAAGGGTGCGTCAAAGCTGTTCATCGCGGGAGAGAAGCTCACAGACCAAGGATAGGCGGCGGCGCCTCCCGCGATTTCTCGGTGACGTAATCGTGATGCTAGAGTTGACCCTCGGTTCGCCGCGCAATCTGAGCGTCGCAAACCTCTGCACCTCTAGCTCAATCGGCAGAGCAACTGACTCTTAATCAGTGGGTTCAGGGTTCAAGTCCCTGGGGGTGCACCAGCTCGTCAGTGCTGTCGCGTGTTCGTTCTTCGACGCGCACCGCTGCCGCGTCCGTCCGCCTCGCGTGAGAGTGCTCTCACATAGCGTTCGCATAGCCGGCGCTAAAGGTAGATTCGTTGTCAGAGCAACACCTTCGCGATATTCGGGTAATCGCGAAGAAGGCGGCCCGGGTGAGAATTTCTCCCCGGGCCGCGTTTCTGTCTTCGCGCGAACCTCTCCGCAGGATGCCTAGCCGGCGTCTCCGATGAGCACTGCTGCGCCTTCCTCCTGCACATCGGCGACGTGACCGTCGATGCGGGTAAGGGCTCCGCGCCCGAGCAGGATGATCAGTCCCGACACCAGAACCGCGACGGCGGCGACGTAGTACGGCACGCTCGCCGAGAACGCATGCCACAGGAGTGCGGCAAGCGGGGGAGCGGCCGCACCGCCGAGGAAGCGCACGGCAGAGTACGCCGACGAAGCGACGGCCCGGGGGTGGTCTGTGGCTTCCATGACCGATTCGGTGAGCACCGTGTTCATGACGCCCAGAAGAAGGCCTCCGATGACGATGCAGGTGACCAGCGCCGCCGCCGACTCGACGAGCAGTCCCGCAACCAGAAGGTCCACGGCAAGCAGCACGAGCGTGCCCTGCATGATCGTGGTGCGAGGCATCCGTCGCGCCAAGGCGGGCGCGACCCAAACGCTCGTGATCGCGAGCGCAACGCCCCAGCCGAAGAAGGTCAGGCCGATCCCCATTGCCCCGAACCCGAGCGGGAAGGGCGAGAAGGCCAGCAGGATGAAGAACCCGATGTTGTAGAACAGGGCAGCCGTTGCCAGCACGGCAAGGGCGGGGGTGCGCAGCGCGCGAATCGGTGCCGACAGCGGCATGGGGGTTCGCCGCTCGCCGGTCCCGCGAACAAGCACGGCGACGGCGATGAAGGCGATCGCCATCAGCGCCACCACGCCGAAGAACGGGCCGCGCCAGCTGACCTCGCCGAGAAGACCGCCGAGGAGCGGCCCGATCGCGATCCCCAGTCCGAGGGCGGCTTCGTAGAGGACGATCGCCGCGCCGCTTCCGCCAGCTGCCGCGCCGACGATGGTCGCCAGGGCTGTCGAGATGAATAGGGCGTTGCCGAGTCCCCAGCCGGCACGGAAGCCGATGATGGCGTCGACGCTGCCGGAGAGTGC
>NZ_DCBW01000029.1:0-20177 GCF_002313585.1 Microbacterium sp. UBA1097
AACAACGTCCCTGGACATCACACCAGCCCTCTCGCGATCAGAGCAGCAGCAACCGCGAGTCCCGCTTGCCCGCTGCCGACGACGATCGCTCGCCTATGCGACAGTCTTGTCCGCATCACTCTTCACCGTTCACCGCTGCTTCGATGGCGTTCTCGAGGTCGTCCAGCTGCTGCAACTGGAGCTGCTCGCCCTCGAGGAAGAACGTCGGCGTGCTGTTGACGCCGAGCTCCTGCCCCGCGTTGAAGTCGAACTCGACTCGTTCGAGCGTGGCCGGATCTGCGATGGCGGCGTCGTACGCGGCCATGTCCAGGCCGATCTCCTCGGCGAAACCACGGAAGAGATCAGCGCGGGATTCCTGAGCCTCGCCCCACTCCGCCTGCGTCTCGAACAGCCGGTTGTACATCTCCTCCAGCCGATCCTGCTGGGCGGCGGCCTCTGCGGCGAGAGCCGCGTTCGTCGAGTTGTAGTGGCCCGGAAGCGGGAAGTAGCGCACCACGTAGGTGATCTCCCCGGCGTACTTCTCGCGAAGATCCTCCACGATCGGGTAGAACATCCCGCAGGCCTCGCACTCGAAATCGAGGAACTCCACGACCTCGACCGCACCTTCCCCGCCGTCGTCGAGGATGTGCGAGCTGGCGTCGACGACAGCCGGGGGCTCGTCCGTCTGGCTCTCCGGTGCCTCGGGTGACGGAGTCGTCGAGCCTTGGTTGTTGATCATCACATAGATGATCGCTCCCAGCACGAGGACGACAACGAGTACTGCAGTAATCAGGATCGGACGCGCGCTGCGACCAGTGGCGCGCGGCTTTCCAGAAGGGTTCATCAAGTACTCCAAACAGGATCAAACGGCATGGAACAGGCCCCAGGCGGATACCCGGGTGCGAGGTGCCGTCCGCACAAGACGGCATGCCGAATGTCAGGTTCGGGAAAGACCCAGCTGTGTCAACGACAGTGCCCCGGTCGGGGCAACGATGATGCGTGCCGGGACGAGCGAGGGGGCAGCCCATCGAGGAGCGAGATACACGACTCCCCGTCGGCGCGAGAGCATCCGGGCGAAGATCACGAGGACGAGTCCGCACAGCACGCCGAGAGCGCACAGAGCGACCCCGACAAGGACGCCCGCTGTGCCGGCATCGGCGGCGCCTGTCAGATACTCGTCGACGGAAGTCCCGGAGTCTCCCGGAGCAACGTGCGGATCGAGGAGTGTGCTCGCCATGAGCAGTGAAGACGAAGCCCCCTCGCTCTCGGAATGTGATGCACCCGCTGCCCCCAGAAGCAGGAGGAGAGCCAAACCGACTGCCGTAATGATCCTCGTTATCAGAAGCTGCTCGCTGAGCACCTTTGAGGGTTGCACTTGAGTCGAGGACATCATCCCTGCAAGGGTACCGTGCCGACCTTTTGAGTCTCCTCTACGGCGGCGGAACCTGCTCTATAAGCAGATGCTGTGAAGACGCATCCCGATTTGACCTGAGCGAATCAGACTATCTACCGTTACAAATCAGTAACGATCGGGGTCTGCGATCGAGATGAGCATTCTGCTCCGCCGGAAGGATCACCATCATTTCAGGGCTACCCGAGCACGCATCCGTAAAGGCGTCGACGTCGTCGACAGACCCTGGCTCCCCTGATCGCCCCCTCCTTCGTCGCGATCTCCGTCGCCAAGGCCGCCCGAGGTCGCAAGAAGCCACCGCGACCCGCCAAGCCCCCGTCATCCCGTGGCACGGACCTGAAGCCCATGTACCAGTAGCGTCTGCGACACCTCCCCGCCGCCCACACGCCCTGAGCCCGTGGGCACAAGCGAAGGCGATCGGAGCCGCCCTCGCCGTTAGCGTGATGATCACCGGCGCTGCCCTTCCGGGAACATCCGACGCGGAACCAGAGCAGGTCGAGGCAGCGGTCACCGTTGACGCACAGTCCTACACCGCAGGAGAAGACATCCGCGTCGAGGTCCTCCCTCGCGGAGACTTCTCCGCAACGACGGAGGAGGAGATCGCCGCGTCTCGCGCCCAGGCGATCACAGCCGCTGTCGCGTCCGGCCGGCCCCTCTCGACAGCTGTAAACCTGCCAACAGCTCAACAGGTTCTCATGCCGTTGACATCCGGCACCTACTCCCTCAGCGACGGGTTCGGCGCCTCACGTCCGGGTCGCTCGCACATGGGTCAAGACCTCGCGGCGTCAGTCGGGACGCCCATCTATGCGGCTGTCGAAGGCTGTGTTTCGCTCTCAACCGAGAGCAACAGCGGCTACGGCGTGAGCATTCAGATCGAGAGCCTGCTCAACGGAGAGACGGTCAGCACCCTCTACTCACATCTGAACAATGGGACCCGCGCGGTGGAAGTCGGGGACTGCGTTGCTCCCGGCCAGTATCTCGGCGACGTCGGCTCAACCGGCTACGTCTTCGGATCCTGCCTGCACTTCGAGGTCCACATCAACGGCCGACCCATCGATCCCATGCCGTGGCTCAGGGAGAACGTGGAGTGAGATGAGTTCGGCTCCGGAGGCGGACTGAAAAAGCGACCTACTGAGGTCGCACAGCGCGTCGACGGCCGTAGGGAGGAAGGATGATCCGCCCGAGGCGTCCCTCCTCAGCGGCCGCAGCGCATTACCGGGCCACTCCCCATCTCGTACATTCGCGGCGTGGCCTATGTCGGCAAGCTCGAAGCCAACATCTCGCAGAAACAGGGCAGTGTCCAGCAGGATGCGAGACACTATCGGGAATGTGGAACCCCCCTGGTGCCGCAATTCAGGTGGTGGCCTTCATGTTTTCTCGGCTGGGATGACCCCGGGAACGAGAAGACGGTCTGGGACTACTGCCTCACCGTGCTGCGCCCCTATCTGAACTGACCCAACACACCCCACCTGAGCGGACATATCAACGGGCAACTCTTCATCGCCCAATAGAAAGTGAGCACGCCATGACTAGAGAAGGTGGCGCGACCGATTCAGTCGTCGGCATCAGAGAACTGTTCGAGAGCAAGGTCACCAGCAGCCAAGAGCTGGGCGCGTCGATCGCGCTCGATATCGACGGCCAGCGGGCTATCGGTTTCTGGGGCGGCTACCGCAATCCCGAGCGGGCCACCCCCGGGAATCGTGAGACTATCGTGGACGCCTTCCCGACTACCAAGCTCGTAACTGCCCTGGCAGTGCTCGTGCTCGCCGACCGCTGATGGCGCGCCGTGCGCAGCTTCGCGGCTACGCGAGAGGACTTATTCGAGACCAAGCACGACCTGCCGCTCCCTCCGCCCCTCGGGGTTACGGTCTCCTACCCAGCGATTCAGATACCAGGTGACATCGCGGCCATCGAGATGGTGCGCACGATCCCCTCAAGCCGTACCGTTTTCCGGCATGCGAAGGTGATCAACGTCGTCGAGGGCTCTTGCGTCTTCGAAACCGCTGAGAGCAGGCACGTCCTGCACCCAGGCATGTCGCTGGCACTCGGCACCGGCAAGTGGTGCCGAGTTCGGCCATCGCCCACAGTACGCTTCTGGGCCGTCTACTCCGACGAACGGTTCTGGCGCACCCAGATGGCATGGTTCCTCCCCGATGCAGAGCGAGTGGTCGCAGGAGTGCACCCCCTCGAGTGGGACGGCCGCGCGATCATCCTTGCACCGGGTATTGCTGCGCTGCGGCAGGTCGAGCCGCTATGGCGACAGATGAGCGTCCTGCGTAGCGGGACCCATTCGCCCGAAGTCGTCGCGACTCACACTCTCGAGCTTCTCGCACGATGGATGCGGCTGCTACTGCCAACTTTTCTTGATGAAGGATCCGACACCCCCACAACACCGTGGACGCCCATCAATGGACGACTGACCGACACCGGATCTATCGGCTATATCGGTCGAGCGATCCAGTTGCTTCGCGGGCGTATCGCAGAGCCGTGGACCGTTGGAGCACTCTCACGAGAACTCTCACTTTCACGGACCCACCTGACCCGTATGTTCGTACAGCACGCCGGCGCCGCCCCAATGCGCCTACTCACTGAACTCCGGTTGACCGAATTCGCGCGGCTCATCGAAGAAACAGACATTTCCGTGATGCGTGCCGCGAGCGAAGTCGGGTGGAGTGACCCGCGCGTCGCATCCCACTGGTTCCGCCGCCGCTACGGCATCACGCCGACACAGTACCGACGAACACCACACACGGTTCCTGAAGATCGACAAGGCCACGCTATCTCTGTCAACGACTCAGCTCGGTGACTCGACGTCATTGTCCCAACGAACTTTCCCACCAGGTTCGCGGAGAGTGCTGTCGACGGGTCACCTCGGCCTCTCCTACCGCTACTCGCCGCATGAACCGTGACTCTCCACGAATGGCCCACGTTCGTCATGTGCATCTCGACGGATGCGCCGCAGGCCAGTAGACCGGACCAGACACGTCGGGTTCGTTGTGGAGCCTGACGGTCGGCACACCGTCCGCCATCCGTCCTCGCTCCGCTGATCTCCCCGGCGCACCTCATGGTCGCAAGGCCGTCCGCATCTTGCGGGAGACCTGGGAAGGAGTAGCGCATGGCTATGGAGGCGATACGGGACGAAGCTCGCACGACCTGCCACGGGTTCGCGAAGGTCATGACCAACTTACGCCAGCGGCGGTCGGCCGAAGCTGGGGGCCGCGAGTTCGCTGCGGCATGTCCACTGGCGGAGGCGGTGACGGTCGAGCATGAGCGAAGAGCAACACTCATGGCAGACCCGTCGCCCGAGTGCAAAGGATCGGTTCCGTGCCGCGAAGAGGGTTTGGGGTCGCGGTCACACACCTATTGGTCACCTCGTCCTAAGGAGTTGACCTCATGAGAGAGCCTTCATCTGAACCACTTCCCGACTTCACCACCGGCGAAGGGCTCCGTGTCCTGCTGGAGCAGCTCACCGCCGAGCGGCTCTGGCGCACGCACCCCGCCGCCCGCGCGTTGATGCTGTATGCGCAGGAGAAGTACCTTCCGCTGGCACGGTCCTGGCACCGTGACCCCGCCGATGCTGCGTATGAGGCGTTCATGGCGATGCGGACGCCGGCGATCCGCCGTGCCGCGGACCCGTGGGCGGCGATCACTCGCGCGGTGGAGCTTGGCATCGCCGCCGAGGTGCATGCCGAACGTCTCCTCACCTCAACAGACAAGGCACGCAGGCCTGATCAGCGTCCCGACGAGTACCCGATGCGGGCCGGCCACTACGAGACGTTCTTCTACCATGTGCTCGCCGCTGCGACCCCGCCGGCCTCACCGACCGTGGCTGTGGAGAGGGTGGTGCGGTCCGCGTCGGTGTTCCTGGTGACCACGGGCTGGCATTCTCGCACCATTGAGACCGCGGTGGAATACATCTGCCATCGTCTCACGACTCTGGCGAGCACCCAGTCCGGGATCGACGTGCTCCGCAAAGACGACGCGATGCGGCAACGGCTCGGGTTCTCCGCCCGCGACTGGAACGGGCTGCTGCGTTTGCTACTCGGGCCGCGGTCAAAGAAAGAAGCCACCGGAGCCGACCCCGCACGGCTGGGGATCTTCGCGCGGCTGCTGCTCGGCGACCGCACCGAAGACCTCCTCGCGGATCAGCAACTCGCCGCCATCTCCCGCAAGTTCACGCGAGGGACCGCCGCATGAACACCACGGCGTCCGCGAGCGAGCAAACTGTAGCCCAGTTCCCCATCGAGAGCATCGTCCTGGGTCGCTCCTACCGGCGTGAGCTCGGTGACCTGACCGACCTGACCACGTCGATCCAAACGCTCGGGTTGCTGTGCCCGATCGTGGTCACCGTCGACAACGTTCTCATCTCTGGGCGGCGGCGTCTGGAAGTGATGCGGCAGCTCGGGCACACCACCGTGCCCGTCTGGGTGGCAGCGGAAGTGTCCGACAAGCTGCGCACCCTCCTCGCGATCCAGGACGACAACCTGCTCCGCAAAGACCTCACGCCGACGGAGAAGGCCGCCCTCTACGCCGAATACAAGACGCTGCTCGCGGAAGAGAACGCCCGACGCCAAGCCGCAACCAGATTCGGCGCTCCCCCGCTCCCTGGCACCGACGACACCGCAGAACCCGACATGGACGGCGAGGTAAGGGAGACGATGATCGTCGGCTCGCGCCAGTCGGGTGAGGGCGGTGGTTGGGAATCACAACCACCGTCCAAGCGGAAGTCCCGCGTCCAGGCGGCGCAAGCCGTCACGGGCCGCGATTCGTCGCAGCAGCTCGAGCAAGTCCTCGCCCTGCAGCGCCTGGCAACCAGCGACGACGAGGACGAACGCGTCCGTCAGGCCGCCGCGGAAGCCGTCGTCGAGATCAACACGGACGGTAAAGTCCATGGCCGCTTTCACGAGGTGATGGCGTTACGCGGGGTGTGCTGGCTCGAGAAGACAGCCGTGAACGAGACCGCGACTCCGGCGGTTCGTGAAGCGGCAGCCGAAGAACTCGAAGCGCTCCTGATGATCGACCGGCCCGTGGAGCGCTCTCGAGCGGCGACGAGTGCCGTCAACCGTATCCGCAAGCTCGCCCTCACCCCTGCACCGGTGGCCGTAGACGGTGAGGAGTCTGCGTCGGCTGAAGAAGTGCGTGGCCGCTATCACTCCCGCAGGTTGGTGGACATTCTGCAGAAGGCCGAGGGGTGGTGGGAGATCAACGACGCTGCCCTCGTCGGGCAGTACGCGACCGCCGAACAGTGGGAGGCGATCACTAGTCACCGGGAGAAAGCCACCGCGTTTCTCGACGCCGCCGCCCACGCCCGCGCCTCCGCTCCTCTCAAAGCAACCGGATGATCCTCGGGTTGGGGTGCGTGGTCCGCACCTGCACAGCACACGCGAGACCGCATCCGCTGCTGTGAAAGGACACCCTCCCTCATGTCACTGGACACCACCGGCACGGCCCCGCGCAAGCGGGGCCGTCTGCTGTTGATCAGCCTCACCGCCGCAGGCCTAGTCCTGCTCACCCTCGCAGGCGTCGGCATCTACGGCCTCATCGCACGCCCCCACGAAAACCCCGAGACCACGACACCACCTTCACAGACTGAACCGTCAGTCCCAGCACCGTCGTCTCCTGCTGACCTCGCACCGTTACCGAGGACGAATGACCCGATCCGGTATGCCGAAGCCGTCGCTGAAGCGCTCTTCACGTGGGACACCGCAACTGGGCTGCGCCCTGCCGACTACGGGCAGGTGCTCCTTACCGACGCGGACCCGTCCGGGACCGAAACCGCGGGCCTCGCTTCCGATATCGCCACCTATTTCCCGACAGCGGACGTGTGGCGGCAGCTCACCGGCCACTCCACCTCCCAAACCATCACCATCGAGAACGCGACGGTACCTGCCGCGTGGGAGGACGCTGTCGCGCAGGACCGATCGGCGACGCTCATCGACGGGATGACCGCGGTCACCATCGACGCCACCCGTCACCGTGCCGGGGGTACGAGCGAGCATGAGATGACCAGCGATCACCCGGTCGCCTTCACCGTGTTCCTGGCCTGTCAGCCTGCGTTCGACCGGTGCCATGTGCTGCGCCTGTCCGAGCTCGACAACCCCCTCCGCTAAGCGAGAGGGGCCAGTGTCGTGCTGAAGAAACTCCTCGCTGGACTCGCGATCGCCGTGTTGTGCTTGGGGCCTGCGAGCGTCCTTGTCGCGGTCGGGGTGCTGATGAATCCGGCCGCGAACGCCTCCTGCACGACTGGGTCGTCGCTGCAGGTGGGGCCGATCCCGGACTCGCTGGATGTGACGACGAAGGACGGGGTGACGTTCACGCTGAACAAGACGCAGCTCACCCACGCCGCCACGATCATCACCGTCGGCGGGCAGACCGAGGGCATCGATACCCGCGGGGTGACGATCGCGCTCATGGCCGCGCTGACCGAGTCCACGCTCCGGCAGCTGGCGAACACCGGCACGTACCCCGAATCCGGTGACTACCCGAACGATGGCGATGGTTCCGATCACGACAGCCTGGGCTTGTTTCAGATGCGCCCCCAGTCCGGGTGGGGCACCGTCGCAGAACTCATGGACACCACCTATCAGGCACGCGCGTTCTACGGCGGTCCCACAGGACCCAACTATCCCTCCCCCAGGGGCCTGCTCGATATCCCCGGCTGGCAGTCGATGGATATGGGTGAAGCCGCCCAAGCCGTGGAAGTGTCCGCGTACCCGGACCGGTATCAGAACTATCAGCCCGTCGCCGAAGCGATCCTCACCGCCCTCACCACCCCTTCGAAGCCCAGCGGCAGCGGTGAGACCGGGACGGTGGCGGAGACCTCCCGGATCGTGTTCCCGCTCCCGGAAGGTTCGTGGACGAAGACGAGCGATTGGGGGTGGCGGGCAGACCCGTTCACCGGGGAACGCGACTACCACGGCGGCACCGACTATGCCGCAGCCGACGGTACCCCGATCTATGCGGTCGCTGACGGGCGGGTCGTGTGGTCGGAGTTCAACGGCGGCTACGGCGGGCTCGTCATCATCGAGCACACCGTGAACGGTGAAGCGGTCCGCTCCGCCTACGCGCACATGTGGTCGCACGGCATCCACGTCACAGAAGGACAGACCGTCACCGCCGGCACCCACATCGGCGACGTCGGCTCCTCCGGCTACTCCACCGGCCCACACCTGCACTTCGAGATCCGCCCCGGCACCACCGGCACCGAATCCATCGACGCCGACAAGTGGCTCCAAGAACACGGCGCCACAGAATCCACCGGCAGCTCCACCACCGGTCCCGGGTGCGCCCCCGCCGGTACCGGATCGGAGGCGAGCGAATACACCGGAGACGGGGCCGCGATGGTCGAGGACCCGTCGGGGACCGGCGGGCAAGTCACCGCCCGCACCGCGCACATGGTCACCCAAACCCGCAACGCCTTCCCGGACACCGGGTGGGCGTGCTACTCCCCGAGACCCGGCCAGAAATCAGACCACCCGGAAGGGCGCGCGTGCGATGTCACCGTCGGGAACCAGATCGGCTACTACCCCAGCAGCGAGCAGACCGCCTACGGGTGGCAAATCACCGACTGGCTCGAAACCAACGCCGACACCCTCGGAATCTCCTACCTCATCTGGCAGGGGAAAATCTGGTCCCCCGTGCGCGCAGACGAGGGATGGCGGCCCTACACCGGCGGCGGCATGCACGACCCCGGGGACGTCACCGGAGGCCACTTCGACCACATCCACATCTCCGTGAAAGAAGGCTGATCCCGCATGCCCCACACCAGCTACCGCCTCGCCGATCGTCTGGCGGCTGACGTGTTCCCCGACTTCGGTGCCGTGAACGGTGCCACCGAGATCGAAGAGATCATCGGGGCGCTGCTCACGATCGTGCTAATCGTCGCCGTGCTCATGATCATCGTCTGCGCCCTCACCTGGGCAGTCGCGTCGGCGAACGGGCATCACCAGGTCGCCACAAAAGCCCGCATCGGCGTATGGACCGCGCTCGGCGCGGCAGCCCTCGCCGGGGCAGGAGTCGCGTGGATGAACTGGCTCCTCACCCTCGGCAGCAACCTCTAACACACGCACCGCACCTATCGGGCGGGACGGAAGACCCTTCGCGGTTCTCCGCCCCGCCCTTTCGCATGCACCAGATGCGCGGGTCGTGGGGCGTGTGGGTCGCACCTGTGCGGTACCCCGTCCGATCACGGACAGGGACGTACCGCCTTGTGACCCCATTGAAGGAGCAACCCCGTGTCCGTCATCCTCGACCTGACCGCCCAGACCCTCCCCCAGCTCGCCGCGCTCGTCCCGATGCAGGTGGACATCGACCCGAACAGTGACGGGCTCCCCGGTATCAGCCAGCTGCGCACCATCGTCGGTGCCGTCATGACGATTGGGCTGATCCTGTCCGTCCTCGCCCTGATCGTCTCGGCGATCATCTGGGGCTTCGGCGCGAACAGCAGCAACCCGCATCTGGCCGGGCGGGGGAAGATCGGCGTCCTTATCTCCTGTGGGGCGGCCGTCATCTGCGGCGCGAGCGTGACCCTCATCAACTTCTTCTGGAACGTCGGCCAGTCCGTCTAACCGCCGCGATCCGGCTCACTGGAAGGAGGGATCTGCTGTGGCGTTATGTGACGTTCCCGTCATCTCCAATGTCTGTGATGCCGTCGGTGAGGGGGCCGCGACCCTGGTTGCGGCCCCCTTCGACTGGCTCGCACAAGCCATGGGGCAAGCGGCCGCCTGGCTGTTCGAAGGCGTCTGGTACATCTTCGACACCACCACCCTCGTCGACGTGCAATCCGCGGAGTACGTCGACGTCTACAACATCCTCTTCGGCATCGCCGTGATGATCATGCTCGTCTTCTTCTGCCTGCAACTGATCACCGGGCTCATCAGACGCGACCCCACCGCACTGTCCCGTGCCGCGTTGGGGCTCGCGAAAAGCGTGCTCGGGTCGTTCCTGATCATCACCCTCACCGCGACACTGCTGGAAGTCACCGACCAACTCACCATCGGGATCATCCAAGCCACCGGGAACTCGATGGAAGACATGGGCGACAAGATCGCCCTCCTCGCCGCTGGACTCACCGGCATCAACATCGCCGCCCCCGGCGTCGGCGCGATCATCACCATCTTCTTCGCCGGTCTTGCGATCACGGCGTCAGCGATCGTGTGGTTCTCGCTGCTGATCCGCAAAGCACTCCTGCTCGTCGCGATCGTCCTCGGACCCATCGCGATCAGCGGCGCGAACTGGGATGTTACACGCGGCTGGTTCGGGAAGTGGGCGTCGTTCGTGATCGCCCTGATCTTCTCCAAACTCGTCCTCGTCGTCGTGTTCCTCGTCGCGATCACCCAGGTGTCGCAGCCGATCGACTTCGACCTCGCCTCGATCGCTGACCCCATCGCGGGCATCGTGCTCATGTTCGTCGCAGCATTCGCGCCCTACATGGTCTACAAGTTCATCAGCTTCGTCGGCTTCGACATGTATCACGCCATGAGCGCGGAACAAGAAGCCAAGCAGTCAATGAACCGCCCCGTCCCCACCTCCCCGAAACCCTCCGGCGACGGACCACAAAAAGTCCTCGACGGAAAAAGCAACGGCGGCGGCGACACACCTGCCCCCTCCGGCGGAAAGCCCCCGGCGGGCGGAAGCACCACAGGTGGGAGCGCAGCCGGTGGCAGCTCCGCCGGAGGTGGAGCTGCAGCAGGGGGAGGCAGTGCCGCGGGCGGGAGCGCGGCAGGTGGTGGTGCAGCAGCGGGTGGTGCGGCAGCGGCAGGCCCGGTCGCGGCGGCAGTCATCGCGGCGAAGGTCGCGAAAGACTCCGCGACCGCTGGCCCCAAGCTCGGCCAGACCATCGGGAACGCCGCCGATCAGCACGCCACCGGCGCCGGGAACGACACCCCACCACCGGCAGCGAACACCCCGCAATCGCAGGGCCCGACTCCGCCGAAGCCGAACCCGCAAGCGCCGTCATCGGTGCCGGAGGCGAGTAGCCCGCCGCCCCCGAACACGGCACCGAAGGGAAAGGAGTAACCGTGGCCAAGCAATCCCCGCACAAGAAGCAGGACGAGTACCCGCTGTCGCCGGTGAAGTTCTCTCGCCTCACCCGGCGCGGCCTGATCCTCGGCCTGTCCTTGTCGCAGGTCATCACCGTCGCCATCGCCGGGGCCGTGTTCATCGCCTCCCTCTACGCCGGCGGCGGGATGATCCTCGCCTACACCGCCCCCATCTGGGTGACCTGCCTGGCGATCACGTGGATCCCCATCTCGGGCCGCAAAACCGTCGAGTGGATCCCGATCGCCGGGCACTGGGTGTGGCGCGTCACCGTGAAACAGACGATCTACCGGCTCCGCGTCGTCAAGCCCCGCCCCGCGGGCACGCTCGCGCTCCCCGGCGACATGGCGGCGCTTCGCCAATACGAGGACCCGGTGACCGGGGCGGTGATGGTGCACCACCCGCACGCCGCGACCCTGACCGCACTGCTCGAGGTCACCCATCCGGCATTCGTGCTCCTCGACCCCGGCGAGCAGGAACGCCGCGTCACCAGCTGGGGCAGGGTACTTGCCACCTGCTGCCGCTCCGGAAGGATTGCCCGGCTTCAGGTCCTGGAACGCACCCTCCCCGATTCCGGGACTGGGCTTGCGCAGTGGTGGGCCGAGCACGGCACCCCGGAGGACGAGTCCTGGACGTCGCGCACCTACGGGGAGCTCATCGACCGGGCGGGGCCTGCCGGGGAACGTCACGCGACGACGATCTCGATCGCCCTGGACATGAAGGCAGCATCCCGTGCGATCCGCACCGCAGGCGGCAGCATCAGAGGCGCCGCCGCGGTCCTGCGGCAAGAGATGAACACCCTCACCGCGGCCCTGCACGCAGCCGACCTGAAAGCCAGCGACTGGCTCACTCCCGGAAAGCTTGCCGTGATCCTCCGCTCCGCCTACGACCCCGCGATCGCCGCGACCCTCGAACGGTCCGGGAACCTCGGCCAAGACCTCGCCACCGCAGGCCCCGTCTCCGTCGAGGAAACCTGGGAGGGGCTGAAGTCTGACAGTGCGCACCACGCGGTGCTGTGGGTCAGCGAATGGCCCCGGTCACTCGTATATCCCGGGTTCCTCTCCCCGGTGCTGCTCGCGTCCGGGGTGCGGCGGTCGTTCTCACTCCTGTGCACCCCGGTCCGGTCCGACCAGGCCGCCAGGGACATCAGGAAGAAGAAGGTCGAATACATCTCTGACGCCGCGCAACGGCAGAAGATCGGGCAAGTCGAAGACGCTCAGCAGACCGCCGAATACCAGGACGTACTGCAACAGGAAGCAGATCTTACGAGCGGTCACGGCATCCTCCGCTACACCGGCCTCATCTCCGTCAGCGCCCCCACCAGTGAAGAGCTCGAAGCGACCGTATCGAAGATCGAACAAGCAGCGATCCAAGCCTCCTGCGAAACCCGCCGCCTCGTCGGGCAGCAAGCACAAGCGTTCACCGCCGCCGCTCTCCCCCTGGCACGCACGATCTGAACCAACCTCTGGGGCTTGGGTTTCCCACCTCCTTCCTGCACGCCGTTTGCCCGTCTTGGGTGGCGTGCAGGAAGGAGTCTTTTCGTGAACGCCACGAATCGTCGCGTCTACTCCAGTGTCCTGATCGGACCGGAGTCCGAACACCACAAGCAACGCAAGGCCCGCCGTAAGGCCGTCGCGAAAGTCCATGCCGACGACACCGCCGCCCGCAAAGCCGAAGCCCGCGCCCTACGCGAGCAGGAGGCTGCGGAGCGGCGGGCTACCACCTACCTCCCGAAGGCTGGGGAACCCGGCCCGTCCGCTCTGCGGTCGTATCGGGGTTTGCGGCTTCCCGCGCATCAGGACACCAGTGCCGTTCTCGCGGGCGCATACCCGTTCCTCGCAGAAGGGGGCCTCGGCCCGGAAGGGGTGTTCGTCGGGCAGGACATGTACTCCGGCGGCTCCTTCGTGTACGACCCGTGGGTGCTCTACAAGCGGGGCATCATCACTGCCCCCAACATCGTGCTCGCTGGCATCGTCGGTTCCGGGAAGTCGTCGCTGGCGAAGTCGCTGTACACGAGGTCGATTCCGTTCGGACGGCGCGTGTACGTGCCCGGGGACCCAAAAGGCGAACACACCCCTGTCGCGGAAGCCGTCGGCGGGAAAGCGATCGTCCTCGGCCACGGACTGCGCAACCGTCTCAACCCGCTCGATGAAGGCCACCGTCCTTCCGGGTTGTCGGATGTGGAGTGGCGGACGCAGGTCGCCTCGCGTCGTCGCGAGCTCATCGGTGCATTGGCGGAGACGGTGTTGGAGCGGTCGCTGTCGCCGTTGGAGCACACCTCGATCGATGTGGCCCTCGCCGCGGTCGTGGCGAGCAACGATGTCCCGATCCTGCCGATGGTCGTCGACCGCATCCTCACCCCACACCCAGATGACGACACCGACGGGCGGCTCGCCGAAGACGGGCGGCTCGTCGGGCACGCGCTGCGCCGTCTGGTCGCAGGTGACTTGCAGGGCCTGTTTGATGGGCCATCGACGGTCGCGTTCGACCCGACGTTGCCGATGATCTCTCTGGACCTGTCGCGGGTCGCGGAGAACTCGACGCTGATCAGTGTGTTGATGACGTGTTCGTCGGCGTGGATGGAGTCTGCGCTGCTGGATCCGAACGGTGGGCAGCGGTGGGTGATCTACGACGAAGCCTGGCGGTTGATGTCACATCCGGCGCTGCTCAAGCGTATGGATGCGCAGTGGCGGCTTGCTCGACATTACGGGATCGCGAACATGCTGATCTTCCACAAGCTCACCGACCTTGACAACGTCGGCGATCAGGGATCCGCGATGCGTTCGCTTGCGAACAGTCTGCTCGCGAACGCGGAGACGCGGATCATCTACCGGCAAGAAGCCGACCAGCTCGGCACCACCGCGCAAGCTCTCGGACTCACCGGCACCGAACAGTCCCTCCTGCCAGGCCTGGGCACCGGGCAGGGGTTGTGGCGGATCAAGGAACGCTCCTTCGTCGTGCAGCACCAGCTCCACCCGGACGAGTTGACCACCTTCGACACCACCACCCGGATGACCGGAGGCAAAAAATGAGCGAACATGAGACCTCACGACGCCTTCTTAGAAAGCAGCGCGCCCCGGAGAGCTCCGGGCAGCTGGCCGTGCCTGTCGTGCTTCCCCATCTGATCGCTCGCGTCAGCGAGGACGAGCGCGTCACGCTCACTCTCGACGGGGAGCCGGTCACGGCCGATCCGGTGGATCGTTCGGCGCTGGGTGGCATGCTCGACGGAATCCTTCGGAGCCGGCGTGTGCCGGTCCGGGTGGAGATCATCGAACGGGACGGCACCACCTACACCGATGTCCTCACCCCACCACCCCCAGCCCCGGAACCGGTACCTGACGAGGCAAGTGAAGTGGCCCCGGCGACCGACGCCGCCGGACGGTCTCGGGTGCCGGTGTTGTTCGAGGCGTCCAGTGAGGGCTTCATTCCCGGTGAGGATGTCGCCCTTGCGGTCATCATCCGTCACTCCTCCACGAATGGGGACGGGCACGTCCGGCATGTGGTCGAGGACCGGGAGCTCGCGCCCGGTGGTGAGGTGCTGCTATTCGGGCGGATCTCCGGGACCACGCACGTGGTGGGAGGGCTCGGATGAACCCGCACCAGCCCTCCCAACTCCTCACGAACCTGGGACTTGCAGCCCTGGCAGGCTTCGCCGCCCTCGCCGGGCTCTTCCGCCTGTCAGGAACCATCACCGCGTTCCTCACCGGGCATCCGCAACCCGCCGGTGGCCCCGCAACCGGGCTCGGGGTGCTGTTCACCCTGGCAGACCCCGGCCAGGCGATCGGCGCTCCCGACCTGAACCCGTTCGTCTACTGGGCCGTCCTCGCCCTCATGCTCGCGCTGCTCGGGACCTTGGCGTGGTGGGTGTGGCGTCTGATCGCACGCGCGAAAGAAACCAAGGCGCAAGACCCGCGCCTCCTGAAAGGTATCGCGACACCACGCGAAGTGGAAAAGGTCGCATCCGCGAAGACCCTCGTCTCCCGTGCCAGCACTTACCGTCCTTCCCTCGAGCACCCGACCGCCGCGGATGTTGGCTATGTGTTGGGCAGGTCGAAGGGGCGTGAGGTGTGGGCGACGGTGGAGGACTCGATCCTCCTGATCGGCCCGCCCCGTTCAGGCAAGGGCCTGCACATCGTGATCAATGCGATTCTCGACGCGCCCGGCGCGGTGATCACGACCTCGACTCGGCCCGACAACCTCACCGCGACGATGCGTGCACGACAGCGGGTGGGGCCGGTAGCGGTGTTCGACCCGCAGCACCTTGCAGAGGGGCTGCCTGCGGGGATGAAGTGGTCGCCGGTGCGGGGATGCGAGGACCCGCTCACGGCGATGATCCGCGCGACCGGGCTTGCCACGGCCACGAATTTCGCCGCGGTGTCTGGAGGTGACTTCTGGCAGGGGAAGACCGCCTCCGCGATCCAGGGGCTCCTCCATGCCGCCGCCCTCGACGGCCGCGACGCCGCCACCCTCTACCAATGGGCGCTCAACCCCACCGCCGCAGCGGACGCGGTACGGATCATGCAGTCCAATCCGGCTGCAGCTCCGGGGTGGGCGGAGTCGTTGGATGCGATGCTGCAAGCCGACCCGAAAACACGCGACTCGATCTGGCAGGGCGTCTCCCTCGCCTTCAGCGCGTTCGCCGATCCCCGCGTCCTTGCTGCTGTCACACCGGGGCCTCGCGACCAGTTCGACCCGGAGACGTTCATCAGGGATCGCGGCACCTTGTATCTGTTGGCGACGGGTGCGGGCGCTGGGGCGTCGTCGGCGTTGGTGGCGGCGTTCATCGAAGACCTCGTGGAGACCGGGCGGAAGATCGCCGCTACCTCACCCGATACCAGGCTTGATCCGCCGATGCTGCTCGCGCTCGATGAGATCGGGAACCTCGCACCCCTGCCCTCGCTCCCTACGCTCATGGCCGAGGGCGGGGGTACGGGGATCACGACGTTGCCGGTACTGCAGTCCCTCGCCCAGGCCAGGGAGAAATGGGGCGAGAACAACGCGAACGCGATCTGGGATGCCTCGATCGTGAAGATCATCCTCGGCGGCGCCTCCAACTCCCGCGATCTGCAGGACCTGTCGTCGTTGATCGGGGAGCGGGACGAGATCACCGACTCCGTCACCATCGGTGAGCAAGGGCACCGCTCCGCGCAACGCTCCATCCGCCGCGTCCCGATCATGCCACCGGACGTCATCCGCACCCTCCCCTTCGGCACCGGGGTCGTGATGCTCCGCACCGCCCGCCCCATCGTCACCGACCTGCGCCCCTGGCCATCAAGGAAGGATGCCGAGCAGCTCAAGACCGACCGGAAGAACATCGAGAAGCTCATCCGCGCCACCTAACCGGCACCGCTGCCCTCAGAGGTTTGGGGCTCGAGTAGCGCACCTGTCTGGTGTTCCCCGCCCAATCCAGGGCGCGGGGGCACCAAACATTTTCGTTGTTCATCAGGAAGGACCCCAGTTCTCATGGCTATCAAGACGTCGCAGGCGATCAACGGCTTCATCTCCGCCGACCCCCGCCTCACGTTCTCCGAGTCCGGGCAGGCGCGCTTCTACGCCCGCGTCGGCATCAACCACTACGAACCCCAGCAGGACGGGTCGTTCCGCAAGCTCGACCCGACCTACCACGACCTCATCCAGTTCGGGAAGTCCGCCGAACGCTCCGCCGAACGGTATGTCAAGGGCGACGACATCATCGCCCAGGGCTACACCCGCGAATACACCCGCGAGATCAACGGTCAAGAGCGCACCGACGAGCAATTCGTCGCCAAACGGATCGCCCCCGACCCCAACATCACCGACTTCACCATCGACCGGCGACCCTCCGCAGAACGCCAGGTGGAGCGTGAAGCCGAACGGCAGACAGAGCGGGAGGAACCCGACCGAACCGCCCAGCTCGGCTCCCCCACCCCGACCGCGACGCGGGAGACCGAGACTCCCGCGATGGAAGCCGCAAGCCGATAATCCGCAGGAAGGAGGTTGATCGTGGTGGACATCGACCCGACCCACAGCCCCGACCCCGGGGATCCAGACGTCGACTTCGAACCCGAGCATGACGAACCCGATCTCGACGAGTCAGGCGACGACCCCGACGAAGGCGAAGTCGGGGCCGATGCCCCCACACCGGCGATGGGCGGCGGTGACATGCCGCCCATCCCCCGCCCCATCAACTGGCGCACCCTCTCCTCCGACGACGCCGAGCACGAATGGCTCGCCCTCAACGAGTGGGTCAACTGGCTGCGGCACGAATTCGCGCTCCCCGCGCAAATCATCCCACCGATGTGGCACCGCCACCCCGAACTCGTCTGGGAACTCTCCGCCCTCCACACCCGTTGGCTCGGCTGCTACGACCCCGAACAAGACGCCGCCGGCCCCATCTCCTTCATGACCGACTTCGCCGCCGCCCGGACCAGGCTCCGAGAATGGGTACAGATCTCCGGCACACGCCTCGACCGCGACCGCCCCACCAGACAAACCACCTGGCCAGGCGAAGATCCCGCCCCTGCAAGCGATGAGGTGCCCATCACGGACCGAGACGCCGACTTCATCGACTTCGTCATGGACGATGTCGCTCGGCGCGCTGCCGCCGAGAACGCTTTCCTCCTCAGGGAAGAGCATCCATGACACAATTCCAGCCCATCAAGGAAGCCTCCGCGCCTCCCGGGGCGACCGCTCCTGCGTCACGGGGCGGGACTCTCGGAGTCCGCACCGACGACCGGCACCATCCCGACGTCACCCTTCTCGCCAAAGCAATCATTGGGCATGTCTTCGCTCACCGGTACGGGGATCGCGACACCGCCAATGAAGCGATGGCGTCCTACCCGATGCGGCACACCCCCTCCGCACGGCGACCGGCCAGCTGAGCGTATGCCAGTCCGCCTTCCATAGGGGCCTCGGCTACTGCGCTGCGATCCGCGGGCATCGTCCCTCCGCAGAGAAAGCGGCGGCACGGTAAACTGGCCCTAGGTACCCGCTCCGCACAGAGCGCCGCACCATCAACGTTTCGCCCCTCCCTCGGGGCCAGGCTCCCCGTCACACCATGGTGTGACGGGGATCAGTGTTCTCATCAGGACGTGCGGCTTCACCCTGATGAAAGGAACACCGATCATGCCCACCCCTACCGCACCCACTGCAGTCACTTATCTGCGTGTCTCTACCACCGAGCAAGCCCGGCGCGGTGGTAGAGACGAGGGATATTCTCTACCCGACCAGCGTCGCGCTGTCGAACGCAAAGCCCAGAGCATGGGCGCCGTCGTCGTCGAAGAGTTTGTCGAACCCGGAGAGTCCGGCAAATCTCTCTCCCGTCGCAAGGCACTCCTGTCATTGCTGGCGTACGTGAAAGAACACGACGTCGACTACTGCATCATCCCCAAAGTGGACCGCCTCGCCCGCAACCGTCTCGATGACGCGCTCATCCAGTCAGAGCTCACCAGCGCCGGGGTCGCTCTCGTTTCCGCAGCTGAGAACATCGATGCCACCCCCGCTGGACAGCTCCAGCACGGCATCATGGCGTCGATCTCCGAGTGGTACTCCGCCAATCTCGCCCAAGAGGTCATGAAGGGCCTCCGCACCAAGGCAATGAGCGGTGGCACCACGGGCAAAGCCCCCATTGGATACCGCAACGTACGCACCCGCACAGCAGACGGCTACGAACTACGCACCGTGGAAACCGACCCCGACCGGGCGCCACTGATCACCTGGGCGTTCACGGCCTACGCCACCGGCGACTGGACCCTCAACACCCTCCTCGATGAACTCACCATCCGCGGCCTCGTCACCGCACCCACACCACGCCGTCCGGCAAAGCCGATCCACGTCTCCACCCTGCACCGCACTCTGCAGAACCCGTACTACAAGGGCACGATCGTATTCGAGGACGTCGAGTACGAAGGGCAACATGAACCACTCATCGACCCCGGCACGTGGGAACAAGTCCAGACCGTACTCAAGGCCAACAACCTCGCAGGCGACAAGACCCAGACCCACGACCACTACCTCAAAGGGTCGCTGTACTGCGGCGACTGCGAATCCCGGCTGCTCATCACCCACGCGAAGAACAAGAAGGGCATCATTTACCCCTACTTCATCTGCTCCGGAAGGCACCGCAAAGCCACCGACTGCACCCGCAAGGCCATGCACGTCGACATCGTCGAACAGCTCATCATCAACCACTACGCACGCATCCAACCCAGCCCGGCATCCGTCGAAGAGCTCCGCGCGTCAATAACCGAAGAGTTCAGCATCCTCACCGCGCAAGCCCGGTTCGAACGCGAGGACCTCATCAAGCAACGAGGTGAGCTCCTCACTCAACGCGAGAAACTGCTCCAAGCGCACTACGCCGGAGCGATCCCCCTCGACCTCCTCAAAGAAGAACAGGACCGGATCGGCCCCGCACTCATCCGGCTGAACAGCCGGCTTGAGGCCGCTGAGTCTGACCATGCCGAGGCAGAAGCTGAACTCCACCAGGCGCTCGACCTGGCCAGCGACTGCCACAGCGTCTACGAGAAAGCCACCGACAGCATCCGCCGCCTGTTCAATCAAGCCTTCTTCGAGAAGATCTACATCACCTCAACGGACCAGGTCGTTACCGAACCCACAGTCACGTTCAAGAGCCTCCTTGCCGCAGACGCACACCACTTCGCAGCCGGCGCTGACCACGCTAGGGCGAAGCTGAGCCGGAACACAAACACCGGCCCGCATGCAAGCGGACCGGTGTTTGAACATGAAGCGTTTGGTGGACCTGAGGGGACTC
>NZ_DCBW01000029.1:20501-31375 GCF_002313585.1 Microbacterium sp. UBA1097
ACCCCCTGCATGCCATGCAGGTGCGCTACCAGCTGCGCCACAGGCCCGGATGCTGCCCCAAGAGGCAACTAGAACAGATTACTACATCGGTGGACGCCAGCCGAACCGATGCAGCATCCGCTCTCAGTCTGTGACAGCCTGCGCCGGTCGATCGATGGGGACGATCGGGCAGTCCTTCCAGAGGCGTTCCAGGCCGTAGAAGGCTCTCTCCTGCTCGTGGAACACGTGGACGACCAGATCACCGAAGTCCAGCAGTATCCACCGCGACTCTTGGCGCCCCTCGCGGCGCAGACGCTTGTGTCCTGCCTCCAGCAGCTTCTCTTCGATCTCGTCGGCGATCGCCGCGACATTGCGTTCGCTGCGACCGGTCGCGAGCAGAAAGATATCGACGAGCGGGAGCGGCTCCGAGACATCCAGCGCCACGAGGTCCTCGGCACCCGTCGCCTCAGCCGCGGCAGCCGCGATCGCGAGCATCTGCTTCGACGTTTCAGTAGCCGTCACGCGCGCGCTCCCGTGCTCGCGTAACCCAACGAACCGGCGCAGCGCGTCACGAGAACACCCCTGTCGCGAAGGCGAGGATCAGGACGCCCACCAGAGCCAGCGCGAGAACGCCTGCGGTAATGGCGAGGGTCAGCATGAGCCGCGAGCCCTTCTCAGGCGCAGGGGGCTTGATGATCTCAGCCGTCGTCTTCACCGTACTGATCGCTGCGCTGGCGGCGATCGGCGTCGGCGACGAGTGCTGCGGGATTTCCCCGTCGGCAAACGTGGCATCGATGTCAAAGCCCTCGGAGGTGCCGGGCATCTGCCCGGTCGTCGCGAAAAGGTCGGGCAGTGCCAGGCTGCCGGTGACGAGCACCTCGCCTGTGGCGTTGACGGGGGCCGTGATGCCCTGCGGCGGGGAATCCGTAACGATCAGCGCGCTGCCGGTGCCGGTCGAGCCCGCGCTGGGACGCGAGATGAGCTGGTCGAAACTCGGTCGCGGGTCGGGCTCTGTCGCCACGCCAGCGAGCAGTGCCGATCCGAGCTGCGGGCTCACCGTGCCGCGCTCCGCAGGTTCGCCCGACGCGAGTCCGGCCGCGGCCTGGGAGATCGGATGCTCCTCCGGCGATACCGGCGGAACCGAGACGAAGGGCACACGGTGGTCACCGTCAGGATTGTTGACGGCGAGAGCGTCAGTGTTGCCGGTACGCTCCCGGGCGCGCCGGCGGGTCAGAGGAGCCCCGTCAGGATCGGGAGTTGGCTCTGACGGGCTAGGGCCCGAACCCTGGCCTTTATCAGCCACGGCTGGCGACTCCTCCGCCGGAGCCGGTGCGGGCTCTCTCGAGGGGTCAACCGATCCCCCGGATGCCGCGGGCTCGGCTGACTCACCGGTCTCGGACGCCTCATCGGCGGAGTCCGCCGTGGCAGGAGCCTGCCCGACGTCCTGACGATCGTCGGCGTCGGACGGCGCCTTGGCCTCGTTCGCAGCTGTCGTCGCCTGGGCCGGCGGCATGATCGGCGTGCCCTCGGGCGTCAGGATCGGGGTTGCACCCGTGCTGCGGAGCTCCCGAAGCTGCCGACGCGTCAACGGCTGGTTCGGTTGCTGCTCATTCGTCATTCGTTGCTCCGATACAGATGGTGCTTCGCAATGTATTGGACGACTCCGTCAGGGACCAGGTACCACACGGGGTGTCCCCCGCGAACCCGTCCTCGACAGTCCGTCGACGAGATCGCCAGCGCGGGGATCTCTAGTTGGCTTACGTCCTCGACAGGGAGCCCGTCCGTGTTCAAGACGTGGCCGGGTCGTGAGACGGCGACAAAGTGCGCCAACTCCCACAGTTCATCATGATTTCTCCAGCTGAGGATCTGCGCAATCGCATCCGCGCCGGTAATGAAGTACAAATCCGCGTCGGGATTGAGTCGCTGCACGTCACGGAGAGTATCGATCGTGTAGGTCGGGCCGTCTCGATCGATATCGACACGGCTGACCGAGAAGCTGGGGTTGGATGCCGTCGCGATCACCGTCATGAGATACCGATGCTCGGACTCCGTGACGTCGCTCTTCTGCCAGGGCTGTCCGGTGGGAACGAACACCACCTCGTCCAGCCCGAAGGAGTCGGCAACTTCGCTTGCCGCGACCAGGTGCCCGTGGTGGATGGGATCGAACGTCCCGCCCATCACCCCGATTCGGCGTGCTCGTGCTGCCGACATCGGATGCCTAGTGGCCGTGCCCCGATCGCTGCAGCTCAGCCGCGTGGGTCTTTGCGTAAGCCTCCGCCTTGTGCGCGTGACGGTTCGCGACGTTGCGGTACGACGCAGTCACAAGCGCCAAGAGCCCGAAGACAGCCAGGGCGATGATCCCGAAGATGACGGTCTCCAATGCCACGTTGCCGTGGTGCTCCGACTCTTCTGCGGCGAAGGCGAGAAGCGAGACGAGGGTCATTGAAACTCCGTTCGTGGCTGCGGCGACAGGTGCGCGTATCCAGCTTAGCTCTCAGCCGCGCACCTGACCGGCACCGCGCACCAGCCACTTCGTGCTCGTCAGTTCAGGGAGCCCCATAGGACCCCGGGCATGGAGCTTCTGGGTCGAGATCCCGACCTCGGCGCCGAAGCCGAACTCGCCCCCGTCCGTGAACCGCGTCGACGAGTTGACCATGACCACCGCAGAGTCCACCTCCGCGAGGAAGCGCTCAGCAGCCGCGGGATCCTCGGTGATGATCGATTCGGTGTGCTGCGAGGAGTATGTGCGGATGTGCTCGAGCGCGGCATCCAGGTCGTCAACGACACGGATGGCGACGTCGAGGCTCAGGTACTCCGTTGCCCAGTCCTCCGGTGTGGCCGGGACTACTCCTTCGGCTCGTGCCGACACGTCGACGTCACCGTGCACGGTCACGCCGGCTGCGTGGAGAGCCGCCACCAGGTCGGGAACGAGCCGGTCAGCGGCACCACGGTGCACCAGCACCGTCTCCACAGCGTTACAGACGCTCGGCCGCTGTGCCTTGGCGTTGACGACGATATCCAGTGCCCAATCGGCGCGCGCGCTCTCATCGAGAACGATGTGAACGAGTCCGGCTCCGGTCTCGATGACCGGCACGGTCGATTCGGTAACAACCGTCTCGATGAGTTGGGCACTGCCCCGCGGCACGAGCACATCGATCAGGCCACGAGCCTGCATCATGGCCCGTGCGCCGTCGCGGCCGAAGTCATCCACGGTCTGGATCGCCTCGGCATCAACACCGACGCTCTCGAGGGCAGCCCGCATGCTCGCGATGAGCGCCCGGTTACTGTTCTCGGCGGCAGAGCCGCCGCGCAACACCACGGCGTTGCCAGAGCGCAGCGCAAGCGCAGCAATGTCGACAGTCACGTTGGGGCGCGCTTCGTAGATGGATCCGACCACACCGAACGGCACCGCCACCTTGGTCAGCGACAGGCCATTCTCGAGCCGACGCTCCTCGAGCACTCGACCGACCGGGTCCGGAAGCTCGGCGACCTCGCGCACCGCTGCGGCCAGCGCCGCGACCCGCACAGGGTCGAGGCGGAGCCGGTCCTGGAGCGCCTCCGAGAGCCCAGTGTCGCGGCCCCGTTGCAGGTCGGCCGCGTTCGCCTCGACGATCCGATCGGTGTCGGCTTCCAGACGCGCCGCAACGGCATTCAGCATGTCGCTCTTGCGCTGCGTGGAGAGCAGGCCCACCGTGCGCGCAGCGCTCTTGGCGTGCTGCATCCGCTCCCGAGCGCCGGTGACGGCATCCGTCGGTGACATCAGCGTGGTTGACATGATCGCCAGCCTACCGATCGACGGCGATGGGGCCGGTGAGAGCAGATGCGACAGGATGCGGATTCGGAGCGAACCATGTGCCGATGTTCTCGCCGCGCAGCGCCTCGTCAACGCGATCGGCGCTGGTGACAAGGACCCCCACGCCGGCAGCCGCAGCCAACCGCGCCGCGGAGACCTTGGTCGCGGCTCCCCCGGTCCCGACGCTGTTGACCACGACCGAACCAAACTGGAAACCGTGCAGGTCATCGCCCGGTTCCACGCGATCGATCGGGGTGGCACCGGGCTCGTCCGGCGGCCGCGTGTAGAGGGCTTCGATGTCACTGAGCAGAACCAGAGCGTCGGCACCAACGAGCTGGGCCACGAGGGCTGCAAGCCTGTCATTGTCGCCGAACCTGATCTCGTGCGTCGCGACAGTGTCGTTCTCGTTGACGATCGGAAGGATCCGAAGCCCCAGTAGTCGCTCCATGGCTCGCCGCGCGTTCGAGCGGTGGGTGGCATTCTCCAGATCACCGGCAGTAAGCAGGACCTGCCCGGCAAGGATGCCGAACCGGTCGAGGCTGGTCTGGTACCGCCACATGAGCACGTTCTGACCCACCGCGGCCGAGGCCTGCTGGGTTGCCAAGTCATCCGGGCGGCCGTCGAGCTTCAGAAGCGGAAGGGCTGTCGCGATAGCTCCCGAGGAGACGAGCACGACTTCGGTACCGCGCCCATGAGCCGCAGCGATCGCGGCGACGATCGCGTCGATGCGCCAGGCGTGCTCACCGCTGATTGACGATGATCCGACTTTGACGACAACCCGTCGGCAACCGAAGAGACCCTCGCGCTCGGTCACAGTCACTGCTCGTCGTCCTCCGCCTCGCCCCGTGCTGCCAGCCGTTCGGCCTCGAGTTCCTCCCGCGCCTCAGCCTTCGCGTCCATTCGCTCGTGGTAACGCTCGCGACGTTGCGCGGTCGTACGCCGCGAGTTCTGGTCGAGGCGGGGATCGGTGCCGCGCGGCGCCGTCATCAGCTCCGCTACGGAGCTCAGCGAGGGCTGCCAGTCGAAGATCACACCGTCGTCGCCGCCGATGACGACCGTCGCGCCGGGCGTCGCGCCGAGGCGATACAGCTCGTCTTCGACACCGAGCTTCTCCAGCCGGTCGGCAAGGTATCCGACAGCTTCATCGTTCTGAAAGTCGGTCTGCTGGACCCACCGCAAAGGCTTCGCGCCCAGGATGCGGTAGACCGGGCCATACGTGCCGCCCTCGACGCGGACAGAGAAGTCCTGCTCAGCGCCTTGCGGACGGATGACGACACGTTCGGGCTTCGGTGTGTCCGCCTGCGCGGCCCGGTGCTCGGCGACGATGGAGGCCAGCGCGAAGCTCAGCTCGCGGAGACCAGATCGGCTCACCGTCGAAATCTCGAAGACGCGGTAACCGCGTGCTTCAAGGTCGGGACGCACCAGATCAGCGAGATCCCGAGCCTCGGGCACGTCGACCTTGTTCAGGGCGATGACCTGGGGGCGCTCGAGCAACGGCAGTTGCCCCTCGGGAACGGGATAGGCGGCGAGTTCCGCGAGGATCACATCGAGATCGGTGAGCGGATCGCGACCCGGATCGAGCGTCGCGCAGTCCAACACGTGCACGAGCGCCGTGCAGCGCTCGACATGCCGCAGGAACTCCAGGCCGAGTCCGCGGCCGCTGCTGGCCCCTTCGATCAGGCCGGGCACATCAGCGACGGTGAAGCGCACGTCACCGGCTTCGACGACTCCAAGGTTCGGATGGAGAGTCGTGAACGGGTAATCAGCGATCTTCGGGCGCGCAGCTGAGATGGCCGCGATCAGGCTGGACTTTCCCGCAGAGGGGAAACCGACCAACGCAACGTCGGCGACCGTCTTCAACTCGAGGACGACATCGCCCTCCCACCCTGGAGTGCCAAGTAGTGCGAAGCCCGGGGCCTTGCGCTTCGGCGAGGCGAGCGAGGCATTGCCGAGACCGCCGAGACCGCCCGGGGCCACGACGTAACGCATCCCGGGCTCGATGAGATCGACGAGCACCTCGCCAGACGGGTCCTTCACGACGGTACCCAGCGGAACAGGAAGCTCGATGGATTCGCCGGCGGCGCCGGATCGGTTGTCACCCATCCCGAATCCGCCGTTGCCACCTGATCGGTGGGGCGAGTGGTGGTAAGAGAGCAGGGTCGTCACCTGGGGGTCGGCGACCAGCACGATGTCGCCGCCGTGGCCGCCGTTGCCGCCGTCGGGTCCGGCGAGCGGCTTGAACTTCTCACGGCGAACCGACACACATCCATTGCCGCCCTTACCCGCACGAAGGTGCAGGGTGACGCGGTCGACGAAAGTGACCATGCGCTTTCTCCTGTCTTCGGATGCTTATCGGGGCCGGATGACGGGAAGGGGCGAGCCGAAGCCCGCCCCTTCCGAAAACTGATGTCAGCTGCAGATCACTCCGCGGCGGCCACCACGTTGACGACCTTGCGGCCGCCCTTGGTGCCGAACTCGACAGCGCCGGCCGACAGCGCGAACAGCGTGTCGTCGCCGCCGCGACCAACGTTCGCGCCGGGGTGGAAGTGCGTGCCGCGCTGACGAACGAGGATCTCGCCGGCGTTGACGACCTGGCCGCCGAAACGCTTCACGCCCAGTCGCTGGGCGTTGGAGTCACGACCGTTACGGGTAGAGCTAGCGCCCTTTTTGTGTGCCATTGCTGCGCCTTCCTGGGACTTACTTGATTCCGGTGACCTTGACGCGCGTGAGGTCCTGGCGGTGCCCCTGGCGCTTCTTGTAGCCGGTCTTGTTCTTGAACTTCTGAATGACGATCTTCGGACCGCGCTCTTCGCCGAGAACTTCGGCGGTCACGCTGACCTTGGAAAGCCTCGCAGCGTCGGTCGTGACGGTGTCGCCGTCCACGAGCAGCACGGCCGGAAGCTCGACCTTGTCGCCGATCTTGGCGGCGAGACGGTCGAGAACGACGATCGAGCCGACCGAAACCTTCTCCTGCCGGCCGCCGGCGCGCACTACTGCGTAAACCACTTCACACCTGTTTCTTCTGGGAGCACAGCGCTCCGGTCTGTCTGAGGGGTCATCCGTAGGGGATGACCGCTGCGGTGCGGAACCGAGGCCCTGACGTGCCGCCGTCCGGAACGCGGCACACGACGCACCAAAGGAATACTTTACCCGATGCGGCGGCGTAGTCGCAAAGCGGCCCTCATCGCCGACGACCTCAGTCGGCCAGCACCTATGATCGGCGCGTGACGATTCTGATCGACGACCCCCGCTGGCCGGCGCACGGCCGGTTGTGGTCGCACCTGATCAGCGACACTGACCTCGCCGAGCTCCATGACTTCGCGGAGCAAAACGACATCCCGCGCCGCGGTTTCGACCGTGATCACTACGACGTTCCCGCCGAGGCGCACGCGAGGCTCGTGGCGGCCGGAGCGCGGCCCGTCGACGGTCACACGCTGGTTCGCGCGCTCATCGCGTCGGGGCTGCGTGTGACGGCACGTGAGCGCCGTCAGGGCACGTAGGGACGACGGTCAGGACTCGTCGTCCGACCCTGCTGGCGTCGCAGAAACGGGAGTTCCTGTCAGCGCGGCAGTCGTCACACGACGCCGCCCGCGTCCCTGGCCGGGGGCCTTCGGCTCGGGTAGGGCGTTGAGCACAGAATCCAGGAGCAGTTCCTTCTCGGACTTGGGCTTCTCGGCTTCTGCCTTCTTCTTGCGACGCTTGGGCTTCTCGGGGGCCGGCTCACTCGCCTCCTGAACCGCCGCCACAACGACTTCCTCGACGGCCGCCGCATCGACGGGGGCGTGAATCGTGGATGCCGCGATCTGCGCGAGGGCCGACTTCACGCCCTCTGTGATGACGTGCGTGCCGTTGCCCGCCTGAGACGACGACGAGGAAGAGGACGAACCGTTCCCGGAAGCCGCGCCTCGGCTCCGACGCGGCGAACCATTGCCGGAAGCCGCGGTGCGGTGCTTGACGACAGGATCGTGATGAACGATGACCCCTCGACCCGCGCAGACCTCGCACGGTTCACTGAAGGTCTCCAGCAAGCCGAGGCCGAGCTTCTTTCGGGTCATCTGGACGAGGCCAAGGGACGTGACCTCAGCCACCTGGTGCTTCGTCCGATCCCGACTCAGACATTCCACCAGGCGACGTAGCACCAGGTCGCGGTTCGATTCGAGCACCATGTCGATGAAGTCGACAACGATGATGCCACCGATGTCGCGCAGCCTCAGCTGACGAACGATCTCCTCAGCGGCTTCAAGGTTGTTCTTGGTCACTGTCTCTTCAAGATTGCCGCCGGAGCCGACGAACTTTCCTGTGTTGACGTCGATGACCGTCATCGCCTCGGTGCGGTCGATCACGAGCGAACCGCCCGAGGGGAGCCACACCTTTCGGTCCAGCGCCTTCTCGATCTGCTCCGTGATCCGGAATTCATCGAACGGATCGGCGTCACCCTCGTAAGCCGACACACGCTCGAGCAGGTCGGGCGCGACACCTTCGAGGTAGCGCGAAATGGTGTGCAGGGCATCTTCACCCTGGATGAGCATCCGCGAGAAGTCCTCGTTGAACACGTCACGGACGATCTTGACCAGCAGGTCGGGTTCGGAGTGCAGCAGCGCCGGAGCACCGGTGGTCTCGACCTGGCGGTTGATGTGCTCCCACTGCGCGGTCAAGCGCTGCACGTCACGCGTCAGCTGATCTTCGGTGGCCCCTTCGGCCGCGGTGCGCACGATGACGCCCGATGACTCGGGGAGAACCTCCTTGAGGATCTTCTTCAGCCGCGCGCGCTCGGTGTCGGGGAGCTTGCGGGAAATGCCGTTCATCGCGCCGCCGGGCACGTAGACCAGGTAGCGGCCCGGCAGGGAGATCTGGCTCGTGAGACGGGCGCCCTTGTGCCCGACCGGATCCTTCGTCACCTGAACGAGAACCTTGTCGCCCGACTTCAGCGCAAGCTCGATGCGTCGCGGCTGGTTGCCGGTCTCGACCGAGTCCCAGTCCACCTCGCCGGAGTAGAGCACCGCATTGCGGCCCCGACCGATGTCAACGAAGGCTGCCTCCATGCTGGGGAGCACATTCTGGACGCGCCCGAGGTAGACGTTGCCGATGAGGGAAGCATCCTGACTGCGAGCAACGTAGTGCTCGACGAGCACGTTGTCTTCGAGCACCCCGATCTGGACCCGTCCGTTCTTCGAACGCACAACCATCACGCGGTCGACGGCTTCGCGGCGCGCCAAGAACTCGGCTTCGGTTACGACGGTGCGGCGGCGGCCCGCTTCGCGCCCGTCACGACGGCGCTGCTTCTTGGCTTCGAGACGGGTCGACCCCTTGATCCGCTGCGGCTCGGTGATCACTTCAGCCTGACGCTGACGCGATCCGTTAGACCTGTTGTCCTCGCGGGACTCTCCCCCACCGCGGCGACGATTGCGGCGCCGCGATGATCCGGAGGGCTCGGAGTCGTCAGGCTCGTCCTCAGGAAGTGCGGGAAGAGGCGTGATCTCGGGCGCATAGAACATCAGCGCCGTCGAGACCGACGACACGAAGTTCTCGGGCAGCAGCCCCAGACTGACGGCAGTGGGCGGGCCCGCCGGCTCGTCGGCCGCCTGAGCCTCGTCGTTGCTGTCCGGCTCGGCGGGAGTCTCAGCCTCGTCACTCTCCGACTCGGCAGCTGACTGCTCCGGTGCCGCACCATCGTGCTGCGGCTCGGATGCTGCGGCGTTCTCGTCACTGGCGGAGTCGATCTGCTCGTCAGCAGGTGCAGCGTCCTCGCCACCGGCATCCTGTGCGGCCGGCTGCTCCGCGTCGACCGCGCCCTCCGGCGTCTCAGCCTCGGGAACGGCAGCCGGATCGTGTTCAGCCGGCGCCGACTCCGTCGACTCGTCTTGCGAGGCAGTCTGCTCCTCGGTCTCGGCGGCGATGGAGGACTCGGTCAGGTCGTCTCGTGTGCCTTCCGTGTCGGCATCGATCGTGTTCTGTACATCGTTCTCATCGCCCATGTCGGCGTACTCCTTGCCGAGCGACCCCGCGCGTCGCCCGACGACATCTCCGCGACCCGGAGGTCGCTCATCAACTCGGTGTGCAGCAGGCTCAAAGCTCACGCTGCGACGGGCAGCCATTGCCCGGAAGTCTGTGACGACATGTCGCGCGGCGCGGCCGCGGACTCGTCCCGGCAATTATCGCACTATCGGAGCACAAACACTCCATTGGTTCGGATGACCCGCGCTTTTCAGGCGTCTCCTAAGAAGACGGATGCCAGAATTGACGCATGCCCGCAGCATCCGCTCGTCGACCCATCGGCCTTGCCGTCTGGCTCATCCTCGCCGGTGTCATCGGTTGGTACGCCGCGTTCAGCCTGACCGTCGAGCGATTCCACCTTCTGGCAGACCCGGAAGCGACAGCATCCTGCGACTTCAGCATCCTGGTGCAGTGCACGGCGAATCTGCAGTCGTGGCAGGGAAGTGTCTTCGGCTTCCCCAACCCGATCCTGGGGCTCGCTGGCTGGGTGGCACCGATCGTCGTGGGTGCCGCGCTGCTGGCCGGCGCACGCTTCGCTCGATGGTTCTGGCTGCTTTTCTGGGCAGGGATGCTGTTCGCGTTCGGTTTCGTGATCTGGCTCATCAGCCAGAGCCTGTTCGTCCTCGGCACCCTGTGCCCCTGGTGCATGGTCACGTGGAGCGTGACGATTCCGACGTTCTACGCCGTCACCGTCCACGCCATGCGCTCGGGCGCCTTTGGAACATCGCCCGGCCTGCTGCGGTTCTCGCGCGGTCTCATGAGGTGGGTACCGCTGGCGACAATCGTGAGTTACGGCATCATCGTCATCGTCGCGCAGCTGGCACCGACACGGGCTCTGACCAACATCTTCGGTCTCTAGAATCACACCGCACCGCTGGACGGGTCGGGGCGCGCAGGCCTAACGTGGCGCCATGAATCGGCGCGTCAGCACTGGAGTCATGGCGATGCTCCTCGTTGTCGCGTGCGCACCGTTGACGTCATGCCTGAGCGCTCCATCCACGGTGTGCGTCCCGACCCTGACCGTCGATCCCGACAACCCGCGGCCAGGCAGAATCGTGACAGTCTCGACCACGGATGCTTGCCCCTGGGCCGCCCCCTTCATTCGGTC
>NZ_DCBW01000052.1:0-5989 GCF_002313585.1 Microbacterium sp. UBA1097
GACCTTTTACATGAGTCAAGTCGCTGGTTTGGCGGGGCCTTTCGCGTCGTCTAGACTTGACCCTTGGCGCCCGTTCCGGCGGGAACCCTTGGGGTATGGTGTAATTGGCAACACGGCTGATTCTGGTTCAGTTGTTCTTGGTTCGAGTCCAGGTACCCCAGCAAGAGAAACCCGCGGAATCCCGCGGGTTTCGTCGTTTCTGATGACCCGCGCGTGCGACGCACCCCCGTCGAGGGCGCGCCGTCGCGAGCCCTCGGGGGCGCCTAGGCTGAGCCCGTGACAAGTCGTGAGTCGCAGGCGTGGGAGTGCCCGACGTGCGGCGACCGGCTACGGTACGAGATCCTCGACGATGAACGTTTCCTCGTCGCCTGGTCGTGCGTCAGGTGCGGGCTCGTACGCACGACGGAACCCACCTAGGTGTATGAGGCCAGGAGGTTGTTGACGCGAATTGGCACGAGCGTGGCCGGCGGCTGACCGTCCGCGGCACCGTGCGGGCGGTGGTAGTTGTAGTGCAGGTTCCAGCGCTCGAGGGCGTTGGCGCGTTCGTCTTCTGAGGTCCATGTCCGTGCATAGAGGAACTCTTCGGCAAGGATCCGGTTGTACCGCTCGATCTTTCCGTTGTGGCGGGGCGTGTAGGGCGTGATCCGTTGGTGCCGCGACCCGGCCAGTGCATCGGCGAACGCTGAGGCGCGGTAACAGGATCCGTTGTCGGTCACGATCCGTTCGATGTGCGTGATGCCATGAGCCGCGAACCATGCCCGCGCTCGCGCGAGGAACGCAACGGCCGTCGCGGCCTGCTCGTTCGGCAAAGCCTCGGTGTACGCGAGGCGTGAGTAGCCGTCAATCGCTGAGTGGAGGTAGACGTAGCCGGCTCGCGTGCCGCGGGTTTTCGTCCGCGCGACGGCGCGAGCTTCCGGGCTGTCCTTGCCATGAGCCCGCCATCCGCCGCCATCGGGGATTCGGCCGACCTTCTTGACGTCCAGGTGAACCATGTGGCCGGGGCACCGAGCGACAATCTTCCTCGCTTCGCGGTTACTTTCCCCGGTCGGGTCGATGAAGCGGCGCCGGTTGAGCTGCAGGTCGGTGAGGATGCGACTCACCGTGCGCCGACTGATCTGAATGCCGACCTGTTCGAGCTCGAACGTGATCCGAGCCGCTGACCACTTGTGCTCGCGCCGCATGCGTTCGACTTCGCGAACAACGACGTTGGGGGCGGCTGTCGGGGATTGCTTAGGCGTCGATGAGCGGTCGAGCAGACCGACCTCACCGAACTCACGATGGCGATGGACCCACTTTGACGCGGTAGCGCGGGAGATTCCCATCTCAGCTGCCACGTGAGCGATCGGCCGGGTCTTGCAACGCTCGACCAGCCGCCGACGTCCCTCGACTGACAGTGGCGAGTTGCGGTGAGTCATGCACGTCCTTCGAAGAATGTTCCAGTCGAGTCGCTGAGTCCCGGACCAAGCCCCCCATTCAGCCGTCGGCTACTGACCCTCGTGGTCGCCGCCTGACACGCCGAGGCCGACGTTCGTGGTGTCGCAGCAGGCCTCCGGCGATTCGGAACTGGCTCGACGCCGCCTATGGGCGGCGCCAAGGGCGAGTACTACGAGGAGGGAGATGACCGCGAGCGCCGCGATCGGCGCCGTGTGAGCCTGAACCCAGCCGGACAGGGTCGTTGAGAGCCTGGCGACACCGCCGGCACGGCCGGTCGCGACGAGGTTGTTGTCGGCGGTGGCGGCGGGCCACCAGTACCACGCGAGGTAGACGCCGGTGAGCAGCAAGACGGCGCCGGTGATCCGGGGGCCATAACTCCCGAGGCGTGCGACGTGGCGGGTTAGGCCGGTACCCGCGGCGGTGGTCGCGAGTGCGAGCAGCAGCAGGATGCTGGCTGAGCCGGCGGCGTAGACACCGAAGACTAGCAGCAGCCCCGCGTAGCTGGCGGTGGCCTGTGCCTGGGCGATGACAGCAAGGATCACTCCGAAGGTGCACGACAGGGAGGCGAGGGCGTAGCCGATCCCGAAGACCAGCATCCGGGCGGTTGGCGGGAGGCCTTCGGTTGCTCGGCCGGTGATCCGGGGCAACCGCACGGAGATCGAACGGCCGGCCAGCATCCACAGGCCGAGGAGCACCAGTAGGACGCCTACGGCGAGACCGAGTTTGGGCGCTGCCTGGATCAGGCCCCGAGCCCCGGCGCTCACCAGCAGGCCCGCAGCTGCGAGGGTGCCGGCGAACCCGATCGCCAGTGCGATTCCGGACCGCAGGGCCCTCAGCAGCCGCACCGGGACGGGCGAGGCGTCAGCGTCGCCGAGGGTCTGGCTGATCCAGGCCGGCAGCAGCGCGAACCCGCATGGGTTGACCGGCGCCACCATGCCGGCGGCGAAGGCGAGGCTGAGCAATCCGCCCATGGATCAGGCTCCGGCCTTGACGAGTTCGGCGGTGATCGTCTTCGCGTCGGGCTCGGTGGCACGGAAGGTCACTTTGCCGTCGCCGTCGATGACGATGAGGGTGGACAGGGCGGCAACGTCGAATCGCTGGGACAAGGCGGCACCCTCGTCTATGGCGGCCGGGACGTGTTCGGCGTCGACGTACTCCATGAATCCCTCGATGGTCTCCTTGGACTCGCCGGGGTCCATGTCGACGGCGAGGAAGCTCGCCCCAGCACCCGACTTCTCGGCAGCGGTGGCGGCCTCGCCGAGGGAGCGGACGCCTTCAACGCATTCGCCGCAGCCGACGGAGAAGAAGAACACCGCGGTCGGCTTCCCGCTGGCGGGCAGGCTGACCATCTGGCCGTCGATGCTAGTAACCGCCGCTGGCGTGCCCGCATCTGCGGCTGGTGTGGCGTCGGTGTTTCCGCAGGCGGTCAGAGCCAGGGAGCCTGCAAGCAGGAGGCCGGCGACCGAGAGGGTCGCGCGGCGGGTGCGGGTAAGCGTCATCGGTTCTGGTCGTCCTTCGTGTCGCTGGGGTGGGGGGAGTTCACAGGCGGGCAACAGCCATGCCTGGCGTTGTTGCCGCCGCTGCGGCGCCGCGTGGTCGCGAGGACCGCGAGCACCAGGACGGCGATGCCGGTGCCGATCACCCAGGGGTTGCCGAGGAACCCGCCGACACTGGCCAGCAGACCACCGGCGAGGAGCAAGGGAAGTAGGGCGCAGCAGGCGACCATGAGCAGCGCGGCCCCGGCTCCGAGGAGCAGGCCGCTGCCTCCCGGTTGGTCGTCGTGGTGGACTTCATCGGAGTGGAGTTCCCTTCGGTGTTCTTGGTCAGCAGCGGCAGTGGCCGTCGTCGGCCACTGCCGCGTTGGCCTGGAACTGGTTGAGGAAGCCGGTCGTGAGGTCGGTACCGATTCGATAGGCAACGGCCACGGGCACGACCTCGGCGCGGGGGTGCTCGGCCAGCCAGCCCGCGGCGTCCTCATCGGAGGTGAAGTAGTGGACCTGGTTGCAGAAGGAGGACCGGATCGAGGTGATCTGGTCGGGGTTGACCAGCGACACCACCGCGGTGGCGGGTTCGACGCTGGTGACGCCGGCGACGGGGTCGATGGTGACCCGGATCGGCTCGCCGCTGGTCGGGGAGACCGACTCCACGCTCGCCGCGCGCTCGAGCAGGGTCGGAAAGATCAGGGTGTCCAGGGCGCACCAGGTGTAGAGCTCCTCACCGGCCACGGTGAACCGGTGAGGGGTGGGGCGCAGGGTGAGGCCCTGGCCGATGATGCGGCCCTGGTCGTCGTACTCGGTGTCCGGCACCACGGCCAGACCCGTGCGTACGTCGTCGACCGGACGGCCGGCGGCCGCGGCGAACTGCTCGACGGTGACCGGGCCGCCCTCGACGATCAGCCGCAGCAGCGGGATCGATAGGACGGCGTCAAGGCCGGTCTCTTCGGTGTTGTTGAGTCGTTCGGGCAGTTGCGTCGTGAGCTCCGACATGGCGGTACCTTCTTCATGAGTCGGGTGGAGGCTGTCGGCTGCGGGTCACGCGCAGCAGGACAGCTTGGAGATGTCGGTGGTGAAGGCCTTGGCGGCGATCCGGATGCCTTCGGTCATGGTCAGGTAGGGCGCCCATGCGTCGGCGACCTCGGTGACGGTCTTGCCGAGGATGTGGACACCGGCGGCGGCGAGCTCGCCGGCGTCTTTGGCGACGGCGGTGAGGCCGAGGATCTCGCCGGTCTCAGCGTTGGCGACGATCTTGATGAAGCCGCGGGTGTCGCGGTTGACCAGCGCCCGGGGCACGTAGTCCAGCGGCAGGACGCGGCAGTCGCAGCGGATCCCGGCAGCGAGCACCTGGGCCTCGGTCATCCCGACCGCGCCGATCGCCGGACTGGTGAAGGTCACCCGCGGCAGCCGGCTGTGGTCCACCGACCGCTCAGCGCCAGCGAACGTGTTCTCGGCGACCATGTTGCCGTGGTGGGCGGCGACGTAGACGAACTCGGGGTGCCCGGTCACGTCGCCGGCTGCCCAGATCCGGGGGTTGGAGGACTGCAGTTGGTCGGTGACCACGATCTCGCCCGTGTCGCCGGTCTTCACCTCCACCGCATCGAGGTTCAGCCCATCGGTGACCGGTCGGCGGCCGAGGGCGACGAGGACCTGTTCGGCGTGGAATTCCTGCTCGCCGCCGGAGATGTCAGCGGTGACAACAACCTGGCCCCTGACGTCGTCACGGGCAACGTGGGTCGGGACCGCACGGCGGACCACGCGGATGCCCTCGTCGGCGAAGACCTCCTGCAGCGCCTTGGATACCTCCGGCTCCTCCTTCGACGCCAGCCGGGAACGAACCAGCAGGGTGACGTTCGACCCGAGCCGGGCGAACAGTTGGGCCTGCTCCAAGGCGACGTAGCCGCCGCCGAGCACCAGCAGCGAGTCGGGAACCTCGGTCAACTCCATCGCCGTGGTCGAGGTCAGGTAGCCGGCCTCCTCAAGACCGTCGATCGGTGGGGCCCATGCGCTGGCGCCGGTGGCGACCAGGTAGTGATCAGCGTCGATCGTCTCGACCGCACCGTCAGTCGCGGTGACCTCAAGAACGGGCGCTTCTGGCGTGCCGGCGAACGCAGCGTCGCCGTGGCGGATCTGCCAGCCGTAGGCGTCGGCGACGTCGACGTACTTCTCACCCCGAAGTTCCTCGACGAGGTCCTGCTTGCTGCTGATCAGCGCGGGCATGTCCACGTCGTCCGCTGTGGTGGCGATCCCCGGGAAACGGTTGCCCGCCTCGGCAGCGGTCTGGCGGGCCTCAGCGGCGGCGATGAGCGCCTTCGACGGCACGCAGCCGGTGTTCACGCACGTGCCGCCGAAAGTGCCGCGCTCGATCATCACCACCGACTTGCCGAGCGTGGTCGCGCGGATCGCGGCGGCGAACGCGGCGCCACCCGATCCGATGATCGCAAGGTCGTACCTGGACTGCATCCCGATTCCTCCCCTGAGTCTTGAGAATTGCTCTTGATGCAGCCACAATGGACCTTCCAGTGCGGGGGAAGGTCAAGTGCGACCTGTGACACATCGGAGACCCAGATGAGGATCGGCGAACTCGCCGAGGCGGCCGGCACCACCGCCAAGACCCTGCGGTTCTACGAGGAGCAGGGCCTGCTTCCCGCGGCCGAGCGCACCGCGTCGGGATACCGCGACTACGATCCGGAAGCAGCGACTCGGATCGACTTCATCCACCGCGGCCAGGCTGCCGGACTTACCCTCGCGCAGATCAAACAGATCCTCGACATCCGCGATGGAGGCGAGATTCCCTGCGGCCACGTCCGGGACCTCCTAGACGTTCGTCTGAAGGACATTGAGCGCCAGATCTCGGATCTCGTCTCCCTCCGCGACAACGTTGCCGCCCTCCGCGACGCAGCCGCAGAACCCGAACCCGAGACCTGCAACGCCGACGAGGTCTGCAGGTACCTGTAGCCAATCCGAGATGATGCGCGCAGAGGCGGAGCGTCCTGCCGCGACCTTCCTACGTGACCACAACGTTATGGCCAGCAACACCTAGGTGTGATGTCCAGGGACGT